>CAXAYM010000137.1:0-6116 GCA_963973175.1 uncultured Arenimonas sp. | reverse complement strand
GTCGGTGCGCCGCGCTCGGACGACTACGTGCGTGCCGGTGCCCTGGTGGACGCGCTGCCGGAAGTGCTGCGCCAGGCTGCCCACGAGCGCGAGGAGGCGGTGCCGCTGCTGCTTGGCCTGCTGATGGCCGAAGGCGGCTCGGTGCGCGAAGCCCAGCAGTTCGAGCTGGCCGCGCGCCACGACGAACGACTTGCCCGCCAGGCCCTGGACTACGCCGACCGCCTGGAAGAGCTGCCGCGCATCCTGCACCTGCCGCTGGCGGCGATGGCGATGCCGGCCCTTCGCAGGCGCCCGCGGCCCGAGCTCGAGAAATTCATGGACAGCTGTTTCGCGCTGAGCCATGCCGATGGCCGCATCAGCCTGTTCGAATACTGCCTGGGCCGGCTGCTGCGGGTGCAGGTGCGCGACGCCCTCGATCCGGCGCGCGCCTGGGTGCCGGGGCATCGCCAGCTCTCGCGCTGTGCGCCGCAGGCGGTCACCCTGCTTGCGGTGCTGGCACAGGCCGGCCATGCCGACACCGCCACCGCGATGCGGGCCTATCTGGCGGGTCTTTCGCGGGTGTTCCCGCGGATGGACGCCCCCTATCGCCCGCCGGTCGACCCGCAGCGCGCGCTCGACGAGGTCTGGCCCGTGCTGGACGAGGTCGACCTGATCGGCAAGGAACTGCTGCTCGAGGGCCTGGTGGCCGCGATCAGCCACGATGGCCGCATGAGCGTGGCCGAGGCCGAACTGCTGCGCGTGGTCTGCGCCTCGCTGCACTGCCCGCTGCCGCCGATGCTCGAGCAGGCGCGCTGATCCCCGCCCGCGGGGCCCCGGCTCAGGCGGCCAGCCCGCGGATCAGGTCGGCGGCGCGCTCGGCGATCATCATGGTCGGGGCATTGGTATTGCCGCCGACAAGGCGCGGCATCACCGACGCATCCACCACGCGCAGGCCGTCCACGCCCTTTACCCGCAGGTGCGGATCGACCACGGTGTCCGGGTCGCCGGCGCGGCCCATGCGGCAGGTGCCGACCGGGTGGTAGATGGACTCGGCCTTCCGGCGGATGAATTCGATGATGCCGGCGTCGTCGCGCACGTGCGCGCCGGGCAGGACTTCCTCGCCGCGGAAAGGCGCGAAGGCCGGCTGCGCCAGGATGTCGCGCGACAGCCGCACCGCTTCCACCATCACCTTCAGGTCGAAACCCTCGGGGTCGCTGAGGTAGGCGGCGTCGATCAGCGGCTTGTCGCCGGCCGAGGCGCTGGCCAGGCGGATGCGACCCCGGCTGCGTGGACGCAGGCCGCAGGCGTGCAGGGTGTAGCCGTTGCCCGGCAGCCGGTTGCGGCCGTGGTCGTCGAGCTGCGCCGGCACGAAGTGGAACTGCATGTCCGGGCGCTCGTCCTCGGCCAGGTGGCTGCGCAGGAAACCGCCGGTTTCGGCGATGTTGCTGGCGCCCGGCCCCTTGCGGCCCATCAGGTAGTACTGGAAGGCAACCGCGGCGTCGCTCAGGCCGTCGTAGCTCAGGCCCTGGGTGCAGCGCTGCAGCGAGCAGATGTCGAGATGGTCGTGCAGGTTGGCGCCCACGCCGGGCAGGTCGGCCTGGACGGCGATGCCAAGCCGGCGAAGCTCATCGGCCGGCCCGATGCCCGAGAGCATCAGCAGCTGGGGTGAATTGATCGCGCCGCCGCTGAGGATCACTTCGCGCGCGGCACCTTCGCAGTAGCTGCGGCGGCCGACGGTGTAGACCACGCCCGTTGCGCGGCCTGCTTCGAAGCTGACCCGGCTGGCGGTGGCCCCGGTGACCACCCTGAGGTTGGGCCGCTGGCGTACGGGCGCCAGGTAGGCAGCCGCGCTGGAGCTGCGCGCGCCGTCGCGGGTGGTGGTCTGGTACCAGCCGAACCCTTCCTGACGGCGGCCATTGAAGTCGTCGGTCAGCGCGTGGCCGGCCTGGCCGGCGGCCTGCAGGAAGGCTTCGGACAGCGGGTTGCGGTGTCGCGGGTCGGACACGCCCAGCGGACCGTCGCCGCCGTGCAGCTCGCTGGCACCGCGTTCATTGCCCTCGCTGCGCAGGAAGTAGGGCAGGGCGTTGTCCCAGTGCCAGCCTTCGGCGCCCATCGCCGCCCACTCGTCGTAGTCGGCGGCGTGGCCGCGGATGTAGCACATGGCGTTGATCGAACTCGATCCGCCCAGCACCTTGCCGCGTGGCCACCACAGGCCGCGCCCGCCCAGCTGGGCCTGGGGCGCGGTGGTGTAGTCCCAGTTCACGCCCTTCTTGCCCACCAGCTTGGCCAGGCCCGCGGGCATGTGGATGAAGGGGTGCCAGTCACGCGGGCCCGCCTCGAGCAGCAGCACGCGGCAATCGGGGTCTTCGCTGAGCCGGTTGGCCAGGACGCAGCCGGCGGAGCCCGCTCCTACGATGATGTAGTCGTACACGCGTTGTGCTTCTTTTCCATGACTTCCCGAGGCTAGGCGCCGCGACTAGAGCAAACACTCGGCCCGGCTGTCCGCAATCACGAACCGTGGACAGGGTCACTGTCCGGACGGGTGGCGGTGCCGGCGCGGGTTGGCTATCGTGCGGCGTCCCCGAACGGATGCCCGATGTCCCAGGCCCCGACCACCGCCGGCCGCTTCGACCATCTTCGCGGCGCATTGCGGGAGTTCCCGCCGCTGCTGTGGTCGTTCCTTTACTTCTTCTTCCTGCTCACGGGCTACTACGTGCTGCGGCCGGTGCGCGACGCCATGGGCGCAGCCAACGACCCGTCGGCGGTGTTCCCGGTGGGCATGGTGGATTGGTTCGCGGCCCGGAACGTGGCGCTGGGCGACTACCAGGTGCAGGCCCTGTTCACTGGCACCTTCATCGCCATGGTGCTGCTGCAGCCCGTTTACGGCGCCCTGGTTTCTCGTTTCCCGCGGCGGCTGTTCCTGCCGGTGGTGTACCTGGCCTTCATTGCCTGCCTGCTGGGCTTCCGGTTCGCCTTCGAGGCCGGCCTGCCCGGGCGCGGCGGCCTATTCTTCGTCTGGGTAGCGGTCTTCAACCTGTTCGCGGTGTCGGTCTTCTGGAGCTTCATGGCCGACATCTACACCGATCCGCAGGCCAAGCGCCTGTACGGCTTCATCGCCGCCGGCGGAACCCTGGGCGGGCTGCTGGGCCCGGAGATCACCACGCGCCTGGTGGGCCAGCTGGGCGTGGGCAACCTGCTTCTGGTGTCCGCGGGATTCCTGGGCCTGTGCCTGGTCTGCATCCTGCGCCTGGCGCCCTGGGCGCGGGCGCGCGAGCAGGCGGCGGGTGTCCGCAGCGGCGACGAGGCCATGGGCGGCGGCATCCTCGAAGGCCTGCGCCGCATCGCCACGGACCCGCTGCTGCGGGCCTTCGCGGTGCTGATGTTCTTCGGCGTCGGCGTCGGCACGCTGCTCTACAACGAACAGAACACCATCGTCCGGGCCATGACCCTGGGCAGCCCGGCGGCGGCGGAACAGGCCACGGCCTTCTTCTCGATGATCGACAAGTCGATCAACTGGCTGGTGCTGCTGCTGCAGGTTTTCGTCACCCGTGCGGTGCTGACGCGCTGGGGCGTGGCGCCGCTGTTGGTCGGCCCGGCCTTGCTGATCCTGGCGGGCTTCTGCGTGCTGTGGGCCTCGCCGCTGCCGATGCTGGTGGCGGTGGTGCAGGTGGGCACGCGGGCCTCCGAGTTCGCCCTGGCCAAGCCGGCCCGCGAAACCATCTACACCCGCGTCGATCGCGAGGCGCGCTACAAGGCGAAAGCCGCGATCGACACCGTGGTCTACCGGGGCGGCGACCTGTCCTTCGCGTGGCTCTACAAGCCGCTGTCGGTCTTCGGCTCGAGCGTGGTCTTCGGCGCCGGCGTCTTCGTGGCGGGCGGGTTCCTCTACGGTGCCTGGAAGCTGGTGCGCGAACAGGCCCGGTTGCCGGCCCCCGACCGGGACTAGCGCCAGGCCTTCGCGCAGTCGCAACACACGCAGGCAGCTCCGGCGTTAACCTTGGCGGCAACCGACAAGGAGCCCGCCCCATGAAAGTCAAAGCCGCCGTCGCGCACAAGGCCGGTACGCCGCTCAGCATCGAAACCGTCGACCTCGAAGGCCCGCGCGCGGGCGAGGTGCTGGTCGAGCTCAAGGCCACCGGCGTCTGCCATACCGACGAGTTCACCCTCTCGGGCGCCGACCCGGAAGGCATGTTCCCGGCGATCCTGGGCCATGAGGGCGCGGGCATCGTGGTCGACGTCGGCCCGGGCGTCACGACGCTGAAGAAGGGTGACCATGTCATCCCGCTGTACACGCCCGAATGCCGGCAGTGCGAGTACTGCCTCAACCCCAAGACCAACCTGTGCCAGGCCATCCGTTCGACCCAGGGCCAGGGCCTGATGCCGGACGGCAGCAGCCGCTTCAGCCTGGACGGCAAGCCGGTGCTGCACTACATGGGCACGTCCACCTTCGCCCAGTACACGGTGGTGCCCGAGATCGCGCTGGCGAAGATCCGCGAGGACGCGCCCTTCGACAAGGTCTGCTACATCGGCTGCGGCGTCACCACCGGCATCGGCGCGGTGATCTTCACCGCCAAGGTGGAGGTGGGCGCCAAGGTCGTCGTGTTCGGCCTGGGCGGCATCGGCCTGAACGTGATCCAGGGCGCGCGCCTGGCCGGCGCCGACATGATCGTGGGCGTCGACCTGAACCCGAACCGGGAAGCCATGGCCCGCAAGTTCGGCATGACGCATTTCGTCAATCCCAAGGAGGTGGAAGGCGACCTGGTGCCCTACCTGGTGTCGCTGACCAAGGGCGGCGCCGACTACACCTTCGAGTGCATCGGCAACACCCAGGTGATGCGCCAGGCGCTCGAATGCGCGCACAAGGGCTGGGGCACGAGCGTGATCATCGGCGTCGCTCCCGCGGGGGCGGAGATCAGCACGCGGCCGTTCCAGCTGGTCACCGGCCGCAACTGGCGCGGCAGCGCCTTCGGCGGCGCCCGCGGCCGCACCGACGTGCCGAAGATCGTGGACTGGTACATGGACGGCAAGATCGACATCGACTCGCTGATCACCCACACGATGCCGCTGGAGAAGATCAACGACGCCTTCGACCTGATGCACCGGGGCGAGTCGATCCGCAGCGTGGTGGTCTACTGATGACGCTCGAACTGGTTTCCGAGCACGCCTGCTTCGGCGGGGTGCAGGGCTTTTACCGGATGGATTCGGCGGCCTGCGGCGGGCCGATGCGCTTCGCGGTGTACCAGCCGCCGCAGGCCCGCGAAGGCAGGGTGCCGGTGCTGTATTTCCTGGCCGGCCTGACCTGCACCGAAGAAACCGCGGCGATCAAGGCCGGTGCCCAGCGGGTGGCGGCCGGGCTGGGGCTGATGCTGGTGATGCCCGACACCAGCCCTCGCGACACGGGATTCGAGGGTGCGACGGGCGACTGGGAGTTCGGCGAGGGGGCGGGTTTTTACCTCGATGCCACGCAGGCGCCGTGGTCGTCGCGCTTCCGGATGGAAAGCCACGTGGTGCACGAATTGCCGGCGGTGGTGCAGGAGCATTTCCCGGCGGACCCGGGCCGCGCCGGCATCACCGGTCATTCGATGGGCGGGCACGGGGCGCTCACGCTGGCGCTCAAGCACCCGCAGCAGTACCGCAGCGTCTCGGCCTTCGCGCCGATCGTGGCGCCCTGCGACGTGCCCTGGGGCCGGAAGGCCTTCAGCCGCTACCTGGGCGATCACCACGCGGTCTGGGCGGAACACGACGCCTGTGCACTGGTGCGCCGCCGGCCGTTCGGGCGGCCGATCCTGGTGGACCAGGGGCTGGCCGACAAATTCCTGGAGCCCCAGCTGCAGCCGGAACGTTTCGAGGCGGCCTGCGCGGAAGCCGGCCAGCCACTGACCCTGCGCCGCCATGCCGGCTACGACCACGGCTACTACTTCATCGCCAGCTTCATCGAAGACCACCTGCGCCACCACGCCACCCAACTCGGCGCCTGAACCCCGCCTCGCTGTAGGAGCGCCTTCAGGCGCGAATCTTTTCGCCTTGTGGGAGGGGCTTCCCTCCCGATGCCCTTGGCCTTCGGCCAAGCAGGGCGCTACCCACGGCATTCGCGGGTGGAGGCGCCGCGCCTTTGCCCCGACCGACACGCCGTGAAC
>CAXAYM010000136.1:0-6161 GCA_963973175.1 uncultured Arenimonas sp. | reverse complement strand
GGCCGGGCTGGCAGGACGTGGTCGCGCTCCTAGAGCCCGCGCGGGCGGGGCTTTCCCCCGAGGAAGCGGGGCTGCTGGCGGAGGCCTATGCCCGGACCGGGCGCCTTCGCGAGGGTGCGGCGCTCTTCGCACCGCTGCATGCCGCTGGCTACCGGCATCCGGATTTCATGGCCGCACTCGACCGGCTTCCTGCGTTGCTTACACCAACGGGCACGACCGACCTCAACGATCCATCCCAGGGACCAGGCAATGACTGACCAAAGCAAGGCGGAGATGGACGCCATCGATGCAGGAAGAGCCGCCGGCGGCCTGCCCGGGCTCATCGTCAGGCCGCTCCAGGCTGCGGCATTGCCTGCGCACGTGGTGGGCGGGGCCAGCGTGACGCTCTCGCTGCGTGACAACGTGATGTGGTTTTCCGCCGCTGCCGCCGGCTACAACCCGCCCAGCGGCCAGACGATGCTGGTGGGCGATGCACCGCCGCTGGTCATCCGCACCGATGGCGGCGACATCGACCTCACCGGCTTTCCGCCCGGCAACGTGCAATTGACGGTGCTGATCGACGACAGCGTGTTCAACGGTGGCTACCGGATCCCCGCCGACGCCTGGCAGGCCGTGGCGCTGGCGGCGAATCCCGTGGGTGGCCCGCCCAGTACGCCGGTGTTCGGCCAGGCGAACTGGCCGGCCAACTTCGAGGCGCCCGTGGTGGCAGCCGACCAGCGTTCGGTCACGTGGATCGACACAGAGTCCGACCAGAACGTGTACGAGTACTCCCTGGCGCTTGATGGTCCGAACGGCCGCATCGTCATCGACCCCAAGATCAAACCCGGCGGAAGCACCAATCGCTGACATCCCGCGGCAGCCCCTGAAGGAGCAAGAAGATGACGAGCAACGATCCGAATGAGGTCGGCAACGTCAACGTCGGCGTCGAACTCAAGGACGGCGTCCTGGGCGAGTCCTTCCGGACGCCTGCCGGTGGCGAAGTGTCCGGGATCGTGGCGCAAACCAACGGCGACATCGACCTCTCCAACACCCCGCACGGCGACGTCAGGATCACGGTGTCGCTGGAGGATTCTGCCTACGGTGCCGGCTGCCGGTTTCCGGGCGATCCCTGGCAGGCCGTCGCCCTGGCCGCCGCCGCCGACTCCCAGCCGCCGCCCCAGCCCGTATTCGACCGAGCACTCTGGCCGGCGAACTTCCTGCCGCCAACCGTCTCGGCCGACCGGCGCTCGGTGACCTGGGTGGATCTGGAAGCCGACCAGAGGGTTTACGAATACTCGGTGGCCGTCGACGGGCCCCATGGACGGGTGGTGCTGGATCCGAAGATCAAGCCCGGCGGAAGCACCAACCGCTGAAACCGACGACGTGTGCCCCGGCTAGTCCGGGGCGATGGCCTCGGGCGTGGGGGCCGGCAGCAGCAAGGTGAACACCGTATGCCCGGGGCGCGAACGATAGCCCAGGGAACCGCCGTGTTCGCGGGCCACCTGCTGGGCCAGCGGCAGACCGAGGCCGGTACCCTCGGCCCGGCCGCTGACCAGGGGCAGGAAGATGCGTTCGGCCAGGTCGTCGGGTACGCCGCGGCCGTCGTCGGCGATCTCGATCCGCAGGGCCAGGCGGTGGCCGGTGTCGCCGATCAGGACATGGTGTTCGGCGCGCGTGCGCAGCCAGACGTTGGACGCGCCGGATTCGAGCGCATTGCGCACCAGGTTCCACAGCGCCTGCACCAGGCGGTCGGCGTCGCCTGCGAATTCCGGCAGGGACGGATCAAAGTCGCGCACCAGTTTCACGGCCCAGCCGGCTTCGACTTCGGCCAGCTGGCGCACGCGTTCGAGCACCGCGTGGATATTGGTCGGCGCGAAATCGCGCGGCGGCGCGGGATTCATCAGGCGCTCGACGAGGGCGGCGAGGCGATCGACCTCGGCGCTGATCAGTTGCACCAGCTCGGTCGCTTCCTCTCCCTCGACCCGCCGCGCCAGCAGTTGGGCAGCGCCCTTCATGCCGGCGAGCGGGTTGCGCACTTCGTGGGCCAGGCCCTTCAGCGCCGCCGACAGCGCCGCCGGCAGGGCGGTGGCCGGGTCCTCGCCGGGGAACTCGTCGGCCGGATGGACCTCGAGCCACAGGCCGCCGTCTTCACTGCGCGCCAGCCACAGGTCCGCGAAGCGTTCGCCACCGCCCGGGCTCGCCATGCGCGCACGCCGGACCCGCAGGGCACCGCCCGACAGCGGCAAGCGCGGCAACAGGGCTTCCAGGCGACCGCCTTCGGCGTCCAGTTCCTGCAGCGTGAGTCCGGGCACACGCCGAAGGCTGATGCCGAGCCAGCTGGCGAAAGCCGGATTGCCGCCCAGCAGCTGTCCTTCGGCATTCGCCCAGGCGACGGGCGTGGCCAGACTGTCGGTCAGGGGCGCAGTGGGTTCGTGCACCGCGCCATCATAGTGAAGTTCCGCGCCAGCAGCCGACGACTCGGCTAGCATCGTCGCAGGCCATCAAAGGGGATCCGGGCCGTGGTTGACGCCGGACCGAGCTGCACCAATTGTCTTGGCGCCGTGGCCGCCGAAGACGCCTATTGCCGCCACTGCGGGCAGCCCGTGGTATCCGTCGACCACCGGCCACTTCGACCGCTGGTGACCCAGAGCCTGGAGGAAGCGCTGTCGCTGGACGGCCGGCTGCTGCAGTCGTTCTGGCTGCTGGTCGCCCGGCCCGGCTACCTGTCGCGCGAGTACCAGCGGGGCCGGCGGCGGCGATACCTGTCGCCGATCAGCCTGTTCCTGCTGGCCAACCTCGTGTTCTTCCTCATGCCCGGCCTGTCGGACTTCAGCGTGTCATTGCTCGACCAGGTGACGCTGCAGCCCTACAGCGCCTGGGTGGCACCCCAGGCCCAGCAGGCGCTGGCGGCAAGCGGACTCCCGGCCGAGGCCTTCGCGGCCGACTACCAGGCCCGCGCCGATGCGATCGCCGAACTGCTGGTGATCCTGCACGTGCCGCTGCTCGCGCTGGTGAGCTACCTGCTGGCCTTCAACCGGCGTGGCTTCCTGGTCGACCACGTGGTCGCGACGCTGCATTTCTTCGCCTTCCTGATGCTCTATTACGCGCAGCTGCCGCATGTCCTGCTGCCGCTGCTCAATGGCCTGGACGCACTGCTCGGCGGGAGGCTGCCGGCATGGCAGATCGCCGTCAGCCTCCAGTTCCTCTACATACCGATCATGCTCAGGACGGCCTTCGGCTACGCGTGGTGGCGGGTGATCCCCACCTCGGTGGTTTACCTGGTGGCCTTGTACTGGGTGCACGTGGCTTACCGGCTGATCCAGTTCGAACTGGTGATGGCCTGGGGGCCGGGCTGAGCGGGGCTGCCGTCAACCAACAAAGCGGCGGAGCGGTGTATGCCGCACCAGCAGCTGGTAGCTGAGCAGGCAGGCGGCCAGCGTGCCGACGCTGGCCACCGCGAACTTCACCGGCCACGGCCAGCCCAGGTCCATCAGCGGGTACTGGATGGCGAAGAGCAGCGGAAGATGCAGCAGGTAGGTCCAGTAGGCGCCCTGGGCGAGATAGCGCATCGTGGGGTCGGGCCGGTCGAGCAGGCGCTGGCCGGCCAGCAGGCACAGCACGGTCAGCCAGACGCTGAGCAGCGCCTCGAGCGTGGCCACCGACCAGGACGCCGTCGGCGTGGCGGCAACCGGCAACTCGACGCGCAATCGCCAGAGGAAAAGCAGGTAGAGAAGCCCGCAGCCTGCGAGCAGCCAGGGCGCCAGGGGACGCGCACGCGCCAGCCAGTCGGGCCGCTGGTGCAGCTGCGTTCCCAGCGCATAAAACACCCCGTAGAAGAGCAGAGCCCAGAACTGCGGCAACAGGCTTTCGGGGGCAGGGTGCGGCGCGCTGACCGACGCGAGCGCGGGCACGACCAGCAGCGGCAGGCCCAGCAGCACCCAGGCCGGATGGAGATCGAGCAGCCTCAAGCAAACGCGTCCCGACTCCAGGGCACGCGCCACCCACTGGAGCACGGCGAAGAGCAGCAGGTAATAGAGGAACCACAGGTGCGCCATGCCGGGCGGCTGGCGCGGCCGTCCAGGTTGCAGCATCCAGTCGCGGACCAGGTCCAGGAAGGGCGACGCCTGTTGTACGTTCGCCAGCGCCCAGCCGGTGCTGGCCGACAGCGCCCACCAGACCAGCGGCCAGGCGACCAGGAAGGGCAGCAGGATGCGCCTCACCCGCTGGCGGGCCAACGCCACGCCGCCGCGCCGGCTGGCGATCCAGGCGGCGAAGAATCCCGCCACCAGGAAAAACAGCGGCATGCGCACCAAATGCAGGCCCCAAACCATGCCATCCACCCATGCCGAGGACTGCCGGTCGGCCAGCGGCCAGAAGCCGTGCATCAGCGGGCTGTAGGCCAGGGCGGCGTGGAAGAACACGCCGGCAAGCATCGCCAGCGCGCGCAGGTGGTCCATGTAGTGCAGCCGGTCCCGCGTCGCGCTGGCGTCCATGGCGTCAGTAGAACGCCGGCTTGCGGGCGTGCGCCCAGGTCGTGACCGCGACCACCGCGAGGCTCGCCAGCACCAGGCCCGCCAGGATGCCCAAGGCTTCGGGCGTCCAGACGATGGCGTCCTTGCTGGTGCGTTCGCTGATGGCGGGAATCTGCGACAGCCCCATGATGAAGGGATTGATCAGCACCATCGAACCGATCATCGCGAACGTGGCCCAGCCTTCCGACTCCACCGACATCGCCACCGCGAGGGACACGCTGAAGGCGAACAGGATGTAGGCATAGATCAGCAGCGAGTAGACGAACAGGCCGTCCGGCAGCGGCGTGAACAGCACCACCGCCAGCGTGCCGCCGGCAATGATGGCGAAGGGCACCGCGAAGGTGAGCAGGTTGCCGGCCATCTTCGCCACGGTGAAATCCAGCGGCGACACCGGCAGGCTCATCACGAAGGCGAGCGTCTTCTCCTTGCGCTCGACCATCAGCGAGGTCGAGATCGAGAAACAGGCGATCGAGACCGTGACGATGATCAGCATCAGCGCGCCGATGTAGAAGGCCCACGGCTTCGCCAGGCCCAGGAAACCCAGGGCCACGATGCCGGCCAGGACGTACAGGGCCAGCTGCTTCTGGAACAACTGCCAGTCCTTGGCCACCAGCAGGCGGATCACGGGGATGTTGAGCGTCATGCCAGGCCTCCGCCGCGCACGGCAGTGATGAAGATGTCTTCCAGGCTCATCGGGTCGGTACGCTGCACCTGCAGGCCGGAGGCCGCCAGTCGCGCCGGCAGCGTGTCGTTCCAGGCGCGCACCTTGATCTCGACCAGGCTGCCGTTGGCCCGGGCGCTGGCGATCTCGGGCCAGTCGCCGATGTCCGGGGGCAGTGCCCCCTGGCAAACGATGCGACGCCAGCTTTCGACGAAACTGTGCTTGTCCGCCGTCGCAACCAGTCGGCCCTGGTGCAGGAAGGTGATGCTGTCGGCCAGCTGTTCGACGTCGTGGGTGTTGTGCGAGGAGAACAGCACGCTGCGCTGTTCGTCGCGCAGCACGTCGGCCAGGGCCTCGAGCACTTCGATGCGTGCGACCGGATCCAGGCCGGTCGTGGGTTCGTCGAGCAGCAGCAGCCGCGGGCGGCGGGCCAGGCACAGCAGGAGCAGTGCCTTGACCCGCTGGCCGTGCGAAAAACCGCCCAGGACCTGGTCGGGTCGCACGTCGAAGCGCTTCACCAGCTCGCCGGCATAGGCCGCGTCCCACTCCGGATAGATGTTCTTCACCAGGTCCATGTGCCAGCGCAGGCTCTGGCTCCGGTAAAGACGCATGTCTTCGGAGGCAAAACCGATGTCGCGCTTGGCGGCGACCTGTGCCTCGGGCAGGCGGTGGCCCAGCACCGTGACCTGGCCTTCGTCAGGCGCGGCCAGTCCGGTCAGCAGGCGCAGCAGCGTGGTCTTGCCGGCGCCGTTGGCTCCGACCAGGCCCATGACCTGGCCCTCGGGCAGCTGCAGCGTGATGTCCTGCAGCGCGAAGTGCGGATAGCGCTTCGCGATGCCGGTCAGGGAAAAAGCCGGGTTCATGGGGTGTTTCCTTTCGGGGTGTCGGGGAGGGCATCCGCCGGGTTGGCGGCGGCGTCGATGAGGCCGTGCAGGTCGGCGCGCGACAGGCCCAGCCGCGTGGCGATTGCCAGCAGGGCCTCGAGCTGG
>CAXAYM010000135.1:0-6201 GCA_963973175.1 uncultured Arenimonas sp. | reverse complement strand
CAGCAGCTCCTCGGCGTGTTCCATGCCCTGCTCGGACAGGTGGGCCTGCTTGCCCTTCTCGTCCACCCAGAAGTCGCCCTCGCCCTGCTCGGACTCCTGCTTGACCAGCTTGGGCACGATCCGGTTGACCTTCACGTACAGCTCGGGTGATTCATCGGCCGGGCCGGAGATGATCAGCGGCGTGCGGGCCTCGTCGATCAGGATCGAGTCGACCTCGTCGACGATGGCGAAGTTCAGGCCGCGCTGGAACCGGTCGTCCTTGCCCAGCGCCATGTTGTCGCGCAGGTAGTCGAAGCCGAATTCGTTGTTGGTGCCGTAGGTGATATCCGCACCGTAGGCGCCCTTCTTGTCCGAATGCGGCATGCCCGGGTAGACCACGCCCACCGACATGCCCAGGAAGTTGTAGAGCTTGCCCATCCAGGCCGAGTCGCGGCGGGCCAAGTAGTCATTCACCGTCACCACGTGCACGCCCTTGCCCGACAGCGCGTTGAGGTAGGTCGGAAGGGTCGCCACCAGCGTCTTGCCCTCGCCGGTGCGCATTTCCGCGATGCGGCCCGAGTGCAGCACCATGCCGCCGATCAGCTGGACGTCGTAGTGGCGCAGGCCCAGGACCCGGCGGGAGGCCTCGCGGCAGACCGCGAAGGCTTCGGGCAGCAGGTCGTCGAGGCTGGCGCCGTCGGCGACCCGGGCCTTGAACTCGTCGGTCTTGGCCTTCAGGGCGGCATCGTCGAGCTTCTCGAGCTCGGGCTCGAAGGCGTTGATGCGGGCGACGTTCTTCTGGAACTGGCGCAGCAGGCGCTCGTTGCGGCTGCCGAAGATGCGGGTGAGCAAGCTGTTGAGCATTGGGAAAGCCGGTTGGGGAGCGCGGGGCGCTCACGCGGAAATGAAGAAAGCCGCGGCAGCCCGGTGGGGCGTCGCGGCCGTCTAGTCTAACGTGGGGACGGGGACGGGGGTATCAAGCCCCCGCCGGGGCCTCATCCGCGGGCCCGCTCCAGGTAGTTGCGCGGGTTGACCTGGCGGCCGTTGAGGGTCACCTCGAAGTGCAGGTGCGAGCCGGTCGAACGACCGGTCGAACCGACCTTCGCGATCTGCTGGTCGGCGCGGACCAGGTCGCCGGCCTTCACCAGGTTGGCCTGGTTGTGGGCGTAGCGGGTCTTGTAGCCGTTGCCGTGGTCGATCTCGACGACGTTGCCGTAGCCATTGCGCCAGCCGGAGAAGCTGACCACGCCCTCGGCGGCGGCCGTGACCGGGTCGCCCATGTTGGCGTCGATGTCGATGCCCGCGTGGTGGGCGCGGCCGCGACCGAAGGGATCGCTGCGGCTGCCGTAGCGGGAGGAGATGTAGCCCGGCGCCGGCATGCGGTGCGGGGTGGCCTGGCTGTCGACCTGCTGGTTGAACAGCATGGACTCGAGCACCGACAGCTGGCGGCCGGAATGGGCGAACTGGGCCTCGAGGGCGTCCAGGCTGCCCAGCAGCTCCGTGGCGCCCACGTCTTCGGCGGTTTCCGAACCGCCCTGGCCGGGCAGGTCGGAGAAGTTGAACTCGCCGTCCTTGAGCTTGCCGACCTGGGTCAGGCGGTCGCCCAGGGCGTTGAGGCGGTTGGCCTGGGCCTGGAGCTCGCCGACGCGGGCGGCGATGGCGTTGACTTCAAGCTGGGCTTCTTCGCGGGCTTCGGCCAGTTCCAGCGCTTGCTGGTCAAACTCGGCCTGGAGGCGCGCCATCTCGGCGCGGGCGGCTCCATCGGCCCCGCGGGCCAGGAAACCAGCCGTGAAGGCCAGGCCCAGCACCAGGGCGATGCTGCCCAGGGCGGTGGCGGCGACCTTCGGCTGGTCGAACGCCAGTTTTTTTGGCGACCGGAGGAAATTTGCTGCGATGATGACATTCATCATGTCGAATTCATTCAAACCTTTCGTCCGCGGCGCTTCACCACCGTCCCGCCTGCCCCCGCGCGCCCTCGAGGCGCTGTCCGGGACCGGGCTGGCCAGCGTGGTCGAACGCGCCCGTTGGCTGGGCGAACTCGACCCCGTGTTACGCCAGAGTCTCCCCGCCACCTTGGCCGACCACTGCAAACTGGCCAATGTGGATGACAAGAACTTGGTGTTCCTGGTCAGCGCCCCGGTCTGGAAGGCCAAGCTGCGGCTGCATGCCGACGCCCTGCTGGGCGCGGCGGCCGCGGCCGGGCTCAAGGCCAGGACGCTGGTGGTGAAAGTGGCCACGCCGGACCCCGTCATCCCCGAGGGGACCGGAACACCGAAGCCGCTCTCCGAGGCAGTCCGCGATTCACTGCGGGCCACCGCCCTGTCGGTCTCGGATCCGGGACTGCGCGACCAGCTTCTGCGGCTGGCTGGGTCGCCCCGGAAAAAGACCGACGAGGCATGATGCCCGCGCAGGCGGGGCATGTCGTTAACCTGGGGTTAAACGATCGTTAAAGAGTGTGACGCAGTTCTCAGACGGCCTGCGCCGGGTGGGCGTACGAGATCGGCGCCAGGGCCGGGTCCTCGAAGGTCACTTCTTCCCAGGCCGAGGTATCGGCCAGCAGGGTGCGCAGCAGCTGGTTGTTGAGCGCGTGGCCGGACTTGTAGCCGTAGAAGGCGCCGATCAGGCTGTGGCCCAGCAGGTACAGGTCGCCGATGGCGTCCAGGATCTTGTGCTTGACGAACTCGTCCTCGTAGCGCAGGCCGTCGTCGTTGAGCACGCGGTAGTCGTCGAGCACGATGGCGTTGTCCATCGAGCCGCCCAGGGCCAGGTTGCGCTCGCGCAGGAACTCGATGTCCTTCATGAAGCCGAAGGTACGGGCGCGGCTGACTTCCTTGACGAAGGACGTGGTGGAGAAGTCGATCTCGGTGCTCGAGGTCGCCTTGTTGAAAATGGGATGGGCGAAGTCGATGGTGAAGCCGACCTTGAAGCCGTCGAACGGCTCGAAGCGGGCCCACTTGTCGCCTTCCTCGACCTTGATCGGCTTGAGGATGCGAATGAAGCGCTTGGCCTTCTCCTGCTCCTCGATGCCCGCCGACTGCAGCAGGAACACGAAGGGACCAGCCGAACCGTCCATGATCGGCACCTCGGCCGTGGACAGGTCCACGTAGGCGTTGTCGATGCCCAGGCCGGCCATCGCCGACAGCAGGTGTTCGATGGTCATCACCCGCACGTTGCCCTCCACCAGCGCGGTGCACAGGCTGGTGTCGCCGACCTTTTCGGCCTTGGCGTGGATTTCCACGGGCTGGTCGAAGTCCACGCGCCGGAACACGATGCCGGTATCGGGCGCAGCCGGTCGCAAGGTCATGTAGACCTTTTCGCCGCTGTGCAAACCGACACCCGTGGCGCGGATGACATTCTTGAGGGTGCGTTGTCTGATCATCTTGAGGCGTTCTCCGGGGCAGGAGCGCGCAAAACCGTCGAGGACGATAGCACACCGTGGAACAAACGAAAACCTAACATTCAAACAATTGTATTGATTTTGCAACCCGGTTCAGGTTTCCGGGCCGGAAAAGGGCCCGCCGGACCAGCCGGCGGGCCGAAAATCCATCCACCCCCTGGGGGACACGCGCCGCGGGCCGGGGCCCGCGGGTCTTGCCGGCCGCCCGTCCAGGGCGGCCGTCCACACTCAGTCGGCCTGGCGGCGCAGGAAGGCCGGGATGTCCAGGTAGGCGTGCTCGTTCGACAGCTCGCCCAGGGCCGTGGCCGTGCCCGAGGCCGGCTCGCTGGCCGCCGAACGGCCGGAGGCGCGCAGGCCCAGGTGGTTGGCGCCCGGCATCGCGGTCCCGTTGGCGACGGCCGTGGCGGCCTCGTCGACCATGCCGGTGGTGGCGTTGCGCACCAGCTTCACCGGGGCCCGCTGCACCTCCCGCTCCGGCGTCCGGACCGGCTGGCGCACGACGCCGCGGTTGAGGCCGGTGGCCACCACGGTGACGCGGACCTCGTCCTGCATGTCCGGGTCCAGCGAGGTGCCGATGACCACGGTGGCGTCCTCGGAGGAGAACTCCTCGATGGTGCGGCCGATCTCGTCGAACTCGGCCATCGTGAAGTCCGGGCCGGCGGTGATGTTGACCAGCACGCCGTTGGCGCCCGAGAGGTTGACCTCGTCGAGCAGCGGGTTGGAGATGGCGGCCTCGGCGGCGGCCTGGGCGCGGTCGTCGCCGCGGGCCACGCCGGTGCCCATCATCGCCAGGCCCATCTCCGACATCACGGTGCGCACGTCGGCGAAGTCGACGTTGATCAGGCCCGGGCTGACGATCAGGTCGGCGATGCCCTTCACGGCGCCCAGCAGGACGTCGTTGGCCGCGCGGAAGGCCTGCACCATCGTGGCCTGGCGGCCGAGCACGGTGATCAGCTTCTCGTTGGGGATGGTGATCAGGGAGTCGCAGTGGTGGCTGAGCTCCTCGATGCCCTTGAGCGCGACCTGCATGCGCCGGCGGCCCTCGAAGGGGAAGGGCTTGGTGATGACCGCGACGGTCAGGATGCCCAGCTCCTTGGCCAGCTGCGCCACCACCGGCGCCGCGCCGGTGCCGGTGCCGCCGCCCATGCCGGCGGTGATGAACACCATGTCGGCGCCCTCGAGCGCCTCGACGATGCGCTCGCGGTCCTCGAGCGCGGCCTGGCGGCCGACCTCGGGGTTGGCGCCCGCGCCCAGGCCCTTGGTGACGTTGCCGCCCAGCTGCAGCTGCAGCTTCGCGCCGCACTGCTTGATGGCCTGCGCGTCGGTGTTGGCGGTGATGAACTCAACGCCCTCCACGCCCGCGTTGACCATGTGCGCGACGGCGTTGCCGCCGCCGCCGCCGACGCCGATCACCTTGATGACCGCGTTGGGTGCCAGCTTCTCGATCAGTTCGAAATGTGCCATGTCCTCGTCCTCCGTGATTCGAATCCAGGGTTTGTCTTGTCTTGTTATTGCTTTGGTGTTGCGTGTGCTTCCATGACGTCGTTCAGAACTCACCTCGGTACCAGTTCTTGAACTTCGTCCAAATCGTCCCGGCCTTGCCCGCCGAAAGCGTCGGGCGGCGCGGGTGTTCAATCTGGCTGCCCCAGAGCAGCAGGCCGACGCCGGTGGCGTGCACCGGGTTGCCGACCACTTCGCCCAGGCCGGACACGTGCTGGGGAATCCCCACCCGCACCGGCATGTGCAGCATTTCCTCGGCCAGCTCGACCACGCCTTCCATGCGCGAGGCGCCGCCGGTGAGCACCAGGCCGGCGCGCACCAGTTCCTCGAAACCGGAACGGCGCAGCTCGGCCTGGACGAGCTCGAAGATTTCCTCGTAGCGGTTCTGCACGGCCTCGGCCAGGGCCTGGCGGGCCAGGCGGCGCGGCGGCCGGTCGCCGACGCTGGGTACCTGGATCGACTCTTCCGCCGTCGCCAGCTGGGCCAGCGCGCAGGCGTAGCGCACCTTGATCTGCTCGGCCTCGGGCGTCGGCGTGCGCAGCAGGTGGGCGATGTCGTTGGTCACCTGGTCGCCGGCGATCGGCAGCGAGGCGCTGTGGCGGATGGCGCCCTGCACGAACACCGCGATGTCGGTGGTGCCGGCGCCGATGTCCACCAGCACCACGCCCAGTTCCTTTTCATCGGTGGTCAGCACCGCGGTGCTGGAGGCCAGCGAGCTCAGGATCAGGTCGTCCACCTGCAGGCCGCAGCGCTGCACGCACTTGCTGACGTTGCTGGCGGCCGACTGGGCGCCGGTGACCAGGTGCGCGCGCACTTCCAGGCGCACGCCCGACATGCCCACCGGGTTGCGGATGCCTTCCTGCGAGTTGTCGACGATGTATTCCTGGGCGATGGCATGCAGGATGCGCTGGTCGGCCGGCACGGCGACCGCCTTGGCGGCTTCCAGCACCCGGTCGAGGTCGGCGTAGGTCACTTCGCCGCCGGCCACCGGCACGATGCCCGGCGAATTGCGGCACTGCGTGTGGCTGCCCGAGATCGACGCGTACACCGAACGGATCTCGCAGCCGGCCATCAGCTCGGCCTCCTCGACCGCGCGCTGGATCGACTGCACCGTGGACTCGATGTCCACCACCACGCCGCGCTTCATGCCGCGCGACTCGTGCGAGCCGATGCCGATCACCTCGATCTCCTGGCCCGGCGAATATTCGCCCACCAGCGCCGTCACCTTGGACGTGCCGATGTCCAGGCCAACGATCAGCGATTTGTCACCCTTGCGATTCATGTATTGGTTCCCTCAGAAGTGCGCCCTCCCCCGCCATGCGGGG
>CAXAYM010000134.1:0-6201 GCA_963973175.1 uncultured Arenimonas sp. | reverse complement strand
TTGGCGTGGCGAGATGCGCTACGGTCTGCTCAACGACGTGCGCAAGCTGGACAAAGAGCGTTACCCCTTGATGGTGCAGCGCTTCGTGGCGCTGGCCCTGGACGCGGACGCGCCGCCGCCGCCCCTGGAAACGATTCAGCCGCCCCGGCTGCGCGTGGACAGCGACGCCGTGGCCGCCGCCCGCGCCGACCAGCCGGCCGACGCCGCCCGCCGCATCCAGGCCGATGTCGCCTTCCTCGCCGACGACCTGCTCGAAGGCCGCGCTGCCGGCACCCGCGGCTACGACCTGGCCGCCCTGTACGTGGCCAACCGCTATCGCGCCATCGGCCTGGAGCCGGCCGGCGACGACGGCAGCTACCTGCAGGCGGTGTCCCTGCTTGAAGGCCGGCGCCAGCGCGAAGGCGCCGGTTTTTCGATCCGCCGCGACAATGGCTTGATCGAATTCACGTTCCAGGACGATTTCCTGCCGGGCGTGAACTACAACGCCGCCACCCACGCCGTGACCGCGCCGCTGGTGTTCGTCGGCCAGGGCGTGCACGCGCCGGACCTCGACCATGACGACTTCGACGGCGTCGACCTGCGCGGCAAGATCGCCGTGTATTTCTCCGGCGCCCCGGCCGACTTCCCCGACACCCAGCGCGCCTTCCACGCCTCGGGCCGGCAGAAGATGCTGGCCTTTGCCGAACGTGGCGCCATCGGCGCGGTGCAGATCGGCAATCCGGTCGATGAAGCCAAGTACCCGTGGGCGCGCGGCGCGCGCAACTGGGCGATGCCGGGCATGCGCCTGGTCGGCAGCGATGGCCAGCCGGTGGATTCATATCCCCAGCTGCGCGCCACCGCCAGCCTGGGCGTGCATGCGGCACGCAGGCTGTTCGAGGGAGCCGAGATGGACGCCGAGGAAGTTTTCGCGCGCCGCGAGGCCGGCACGCTGGAGGCCTTCGACCTGCCGGGGCAGGCGACGCTCTCGGGCAGCACCACGCTCGAGCGCGTGACCAGCCACAACGTGGTCGGGCGGCTGGCGGGCAGCGATCCCTCGATGGCCTCCGAACACATCGTCTACACCGCCCACCTCGACCACGTCGGCCGCGGCGCGGAGGTGGACGGTGACGACATCTACAACGGCGCCTTCGACAATGCGCTCGGCACCGCGGTGATGCTGGAAGCGGCGACGGAGCTCGTGGCCGGCCCCGCGCCGGGGCGCAGCCTGCTGTTCGTGGCCCTGACCGCCGAGGAGCGCGGCCTGCTGGGCGCCGAACACTTCGCCTCGAACCCGGGCGTCGAGGGAACGCTGGTGGCCAACATCAACATGGACATGCCGGTGTTCCTGGCCGACGTCTCCGACGTCGTGCCGATCGGCATCGAACACAGCAGCCTGGAGCAGGACGTCAGGGCCGCCGCCGAGATGCTTGGCATCGGCCTGACGCCGGACCCGAAGCCCGAGGAAGTGGTGTTCGTGCGCTCGGACCAGTACGCCTTCGTGCGCCAGGGAATCCCCGCCGTTTACCTCGACGCCGGCATCAAGGCGCGTTCGCCGGACGTCGACGCGCTGGCCCTGTACGAGGATTTCCTGACCGGCCACTACCACCAGCCCAGCGACGAAACCTCGCTGCCGATCCACTACCCGAGCGCCGCCCGGCTGGCGATGCTCAATGCGGCGATCGGCCGCCGGGTGGGCGATGCGGCGCAGAAGCCCGGCTGGAAGGACGGCGACTTCTTCGGCCGCACCTTCGGCGGGCAGTAGTCAGCCCAGGTGGCCCAGGGGCAGGCCGCGCGCCTGCTTCACGGTGCGCAGCACGAAGCTGGAGTTGATGTCGGCGACGCCGCTGGCGTTGAGCAGGTGGTCGAGCAGGAAGCGCGAGAAGTGCGCCAGGTCCTGAACGACCACCTGCAGCAGGTAGTCCATCTCGCCGGTGAGGGCGTGGCAGGCCACCACCTCGTCCCAGCGGTTCACGCGCTCGGTGAAGGCCTGCACGGCTTCGGCGTCGTGGCGGGCCAGCTGCACGCGCACGAAGGCCTGCAGGCCCAGGCCCACGCGGTCGGGGTCGATGCGCGCGGCATAACCGGCCAGCACGCCGTCCTGTTCCAGGCGCTGCACCCGGCGCAGGCAGGCCGAGGGCGACAGCTTCACGCGCTCGGCGAGGTCGGCGTTGCTCAGCCGGCCCTCGCGCTGGAGTTCGGCCAGGATGGCCAGGTCGGTGCGATCGAACTTGAGCTGGTCCATGTTGTGCGGCCTTAAATCTATTTGGCGCAATTATGTTGCGCGGTTAAGGGACGGTTGCGCAAGTACGCAAGCCGATTGCGGCCGTCGGGCGATAGACTGGTGCAAACGGTATGGAGGCAGCCATGGATACGCCGCGTCGCGTCGAACACCAGCTCACCGACAAGGGCTACGTGCCGGTCTACACCACCGCCGTGGTCGAACAGCCCTGGGGCGAGTACACCGCCACCGACCACGAGGTCTGGGCGACGCTGTTCAAGCGCCAGCGCGAGATCCTGCCCGGCCGGGCCAGCAAGGAGTTCCTGGCCCAGCAGGAAGTGATGGGCATGTCCGCCGACCGCATCCCGAAGTTCGACGAGCTCAACCCGGTGCTGCGCAAGGCCACCGGCTGGGAGCTGATCGGCGTCGAGGGCCTGCTGCCTGAGCTGACCTTCTTCGAACACCTGGCCAACCGGCGTTTCCCGGTCACCTGGTGGATCCGCAAGCCCGACCAGCTCGACTACCTGAGCGAGCCCGATCTCTTCCACGACCTGTTCGGCCACGTGCCGCTGCTGATGAATCCGGTCTTCGCCGACTACATGGCCGCCTACGGCCGCGGCGGCGTCAAGGCGCACGGCATCGGCGAGGACGCGCTGGTGAACCTGACGCGCCTGTACTGGTACACGGTGGAATTCGGCCTGATCAAGGAAGACGACGGCCTGCGCATCTATGGCAGCGGCATCGTCAGCTCCAAGAGCGAGTCGATCCACTGCCTGGAATCGAAGGCGCCCAACCGCATCGGCTTCGACCTCGAGCGCATCATGCGCACGCGTTACCGCATCGACACCTTCCAGAAGACCTACTTCGTGATCGACAGCTACGAGCAGCTGATGGAAGCGACGCGGCCCGACTTCACGCCGATCTATGAAAAGCTCGGCAAGGTCGAGAGCTTCCCGGCCGGCAGCGTGCAGCCGGGGGATCAGGTGTTCAACCGCGGCACCGGCGAGGGCTGGCTCGACGGCGGCGATGTCTGAGTCTTCGCGGCCGCACGGCCGTACCTGCGATTGAGCCACCAGGCCGCGATGAAGGCGCCGGCCAGCGGCGTGAACCACGAGAACAGCTGCAGCACCTGCGGGTCGACGCCCGGCAACAGGCTGCGCAGGCCGATGCCGAAGAAGGCAATGTGGGTCGCGACGCCGTTGCCGATCATCGCGCCGTAATGTTCCTTGAGCCACCACTTCGGATCGGTGGCCGAACGCCGCCAGCTTGTGATGGCGCCGATGCCGCCGAGAACACCGACGCCGCCGAAGACCTGCAGCAGCACGGCGCCCACCTGGGTGCCGAAGGCGACCATCGCCAGCCCGCTGCCCGCCGTCAGCGCGGCGACGAACCAGTACATGTGGCCGAAGTAGGCCGCGCGGTCGCGCCGCTCGCGGATGGCGCGCCAGGCCAGCCAGGTGCCGCTGCCGACCAGCACCAGCAGGTAGGTCAGGAAAAGCGCGCTGACCGGTTGCCCGCGCCCGGTGACCTGCAGCACCAGCGGAATGCCGGTGAGCACGATGCCCACCATGGCCAGCAGGTACACCTGGCCGACCCGGCGATGCAGCGGCGAACCCTTCTTCGCCAGGCCGGCCGTCCAGAAGCAGGCCAGGGCAATCGTGCCGGCGACGAGGTGGGCGAGAACGATCAACTTGGCGAGCTCCACGGCTGACTCCTTCGGTGCGCTTGTTTGGCGTGCCGACAGTCTCGGGCGACGCCCCGCCCGGCTCAGGTGCCGGCGGTCACCGGTTCCGGGTGCCGGAAGTCACTTTGTTGCCGCCAGGGCTTGAGCCCCGCGCGGCGCCGGCCCAAGCTGGCGGCATGCACGCATCCTTCAGGCAGCTCTTCACCCCGCTCAACTTCGCCGGCTACGTCACCTGGGCGGCGATCGGCTGGGAGCTGGTTTTCCTGGGCTCGGGCGTACCCGCGTGGCTGGGTTCGGCGCCACCGGCCTGGCTGCTGGCGATGCTGCACCTGGCCTGGTTCGGGTTGTTCCTGGGCGTGCTTGGTTCAGAGGAAAACCCCAACACCCGCCTGCGCGTGATGTTGCTTGCGCAGTACGCATTGGCCTTCGCGATGATGGCGCTGGCGCGCAATTCGACGCTGCCGATCCTGCTGATCCTGTGCGCGGTCCAGGCCGCCCACCTGTGGTCGCCGCGCGGCGTCGCGGTGGTGCTGGGGCTGGTGAACCTGGCGCTTTACGCGATCTACGCCTTCGTCTGGGACTGGGGTTCGCCGGTAGTCGGCACGCTGATGGTCGGCTGCTTCCAGATCTTCGCGGCGAGCGCCGCCTGGTTCGGCATCAGCGCCGAACGCGCGCGCGACGAACTGGCCGCGGCCAACGCCGACCTGCTGGCGACGCGCTCGCTGCTGGCCGAAACAGCGCGCGACGGCGAGCGCCTGCGCCTCTCGCGTGAACTGCACGACGTCGCCGGGCACAAACTCACTGCGCTGAAACTGAACCTGGCGGCGCTTTCACGTGACCCGCGCGTGGCCGGCGACGACCAGGTGGCCCTGTGCGCCCGCCTGGCCGACGAGCTGCTCGCCGACATCCGCGATGTCGTCCAGCAGATGCGCCGCTCCGACGGCATGGACCTGGGCCCGGCGATCGAGGCCCTGGCCACGCCCTTCCCGCGGCCGCGCCTGCACCTGCAGATCGACGGCGACGCACGCGTGGGTTCACTGGCGCAGGCCGAGGCCGTTCTGCGCGCGGTGCAGGAAGGGCTGACCAACGCCGCCCGGCACTCGCAGGCCAACAACCTGTGGGTGGTGCTTTCGCGCGAACCCGGCGGCCTGCGCCTGGACATCCGCGACGACGGTCGCGGCCGCGGGGCGCTGGAACCGGGCAACGGACTGCGCGGGATGCGCGAACGCCTGCAGGCCCTGGGCGGCGGCCTCGAATTGGGCCGCACCGACACCGGCGGCGTGCACCTGCAGGCCTGGCTGCCGGTGACGGCATGAGCGCCGCCCCGATCCGCGTCGCGCTCGCCGACGACCAGGCCCTGGTGCGCAGCGGCCTGATCGCGCTGCTGGCAGGCTTCGCCGAGCTGGAGATCGTGGTCCAGGCGGAAGACGGGCAGGCGCTGCTCGATGCCCTGGCGTCGTCGCCGGCCGACGTGATCCTCTCCGACATCCGCATGCCCGGCCTGGACGGCTTCGGCCTGGTGCGCGCCCTGCGCGAACGCGGCGACACCACGCCCGTGGTGCTGCTGACCACCTTCGACGAGGACGGCCTGCCGCTGGCCGCGGCCGAAGCCGGCGCCCAGGGTTTCCTGCTCAAGGACGCCTCGCCGGAAGACCTGTTCGAAGCCATCACGCGGGTGGCGCGCGGCGAAACCCTGCTGGCGCCGGTGCCGACCGACCCGGTGCGTGCGCGCTATGCCTACCGCGACCAGTCCGCGCCGACCGACACCTTCAGCGAACGCGAGGTGGCGATCCTGCGCCTGATCGCCGGCGGCTATTCGAACCGCGAGATCGCCAAGGCCGTGTTCCTTTCGGAGGGCACGGTGAAAAACTACGTGTCGGAGATCCTCGACAAGCTCGGCACCCGTGACCGCACGCGCGCCGTGCTCAAGGCCATCACGCTGCGCATCATCTGAGGTTTCAGGCGAACCACGCCACCGCGGCGACCGCCGTGACCATTGCGGCCAGGCCGGCGGCGACCCGCAGACCGTAGCCCACGCCGCCACTGGCGAAGGCAACCACCGACTTGGCGATCGAGCTGGCCGCCAGCAGCAGCACGATTGCCCAGCGCGCCTGGTCACCATCGAAGGCGCCGCTGGCGAAAAGATTGGCGACGGTCGCGGCGGCAGCATGCACTTCCGCCAGCGCCGCGAGCGTCGCGCCGGCCATCGCCCCGCGCGGCCCGAGCCAGGCATTGAGCGCCGCCGAGGCAAACAGCACCGCGGTGATGATCACCGCGAACAGCAGCGCGTGCCGGAACCGGAACATGCGCGACTGCGCGG
>CAXAYM010000133.1:0-6203 GCA_963973175.1 uncultured Arenimonas sp. | reverse complement strand
CCGGCCGGCGTGAGCCGGATGCCGTGCACGACCCGCGCGGGAATGTTCCGGATGGCCAGCAGCTGCACCACGAAATTGCTGCGGGCGGTGTCGTCGTCGCCGTGCAGTTCACGGATGAGCGCGACTTCTTCACCCGGGTCGGACTCGTTGAGCCGGCGCAGCAGTTCGCGGGCATAGGTGACGGTGTTGGACGAACGGTCGCGTACCTGGTCGAGCAGGGTGTTGGCCGCGGTCAGGTAGGGCTCTTCGAATTCAGGCTGGGGCGCGAGCTCGGGATCGAAGTCGAGCTCGACCGTCGCGCCCTCGTCGGCGCGCACCACGGTGGCGCGATAGTAGAGGTCCTGCTCACCAACCGCGCGCCGGATCGCCCATTGCACCTCGCGGCCGCCGTCGGTGGTTTCGGGCAGGTTGGTGTAATTGCGCGCGACGAAACGTTCGTCGATCAGCGTGAATCCGGGCGTGGTCTCCGGCAGCTGCAGCGTGACCGTGTTGGCGGGCTTGCGCGGCTGGTATTCGACGTGGGCCTGCAGGGTCCAGACCTGGACCTGGGCATCGGGCTGCAGCGGGAACTCCAGCACCTTCCACTTGTAGTAGATCGCCGCCGACGCGGCGACGACGATGGCCAGGGCCAGCAGGTAGAGGTGTCGCTTGCTCATAGGGTTCCCGGTTGGAGTCCCGCGCGGCGCCGTTCCCCTGCCGTCGCGTGGCGGGCCAGTGTAACCCCGGGTCCGCTAAGTCGAGAATGCCGCCAGCGACATGGCCGTGGCATTGCAGGCGGCATGGGCGGCAAACGCCGCCCAGAAGCGGCCGGTGCGCAGGTAGACCAGGCCAAAACCCATGCCCATCACCAGGTAGACCGACAGGATGCCCAGCCAGGCGCCCAGGCTGCGGTCGCCGGTCTGGCCGAGTTCGTGCAGCAGCGCGAATATCGCCGACGTCGCGACCAGGCCCGCCAGCGCACGGCCGGCCAGGGCGAAGCGGCGCAGGAGCACGTGCCGGAACAGCAATTCTTCGGCGAAAGGGCCGACGGCGACCACCATCACCCAGGTCAGCCAGGGCCATTGCCGTGCCAGCGCCTGGATGGGTTCGGCGTTGCTGGGCGACAGGGGCGCCTCGATGCTGCGCAGGCCGGCGTCGATGGCCAGCACCAGGGCCTGGATGCCGATGCCCGCGATCACCGACCAGGCAAGGGCCGGGCGCAGCGGCATGCGTGCCAGCTCGCCGGACATGCCGCGGCCGCGCAGGGCCCAGATGGCCACCGCGGCCAGCAGCATCGCGACGATCGCGGCCACGGTGACCTCCGGCAGGATCGCCTGCATCAGTGCGTCCGGTGAGGTGCCGCGCGGGCTGCCCGCGGATTCGGCGATCACCAGCGGCGTGATCAGCAGGACCGAGGCGATGACCAGGAACAGCATCGACAGCACGGCGTCGAGCGTGAAACCCAGCCAGGGGCGCCAGGCCGGCATCGCGGCCGGCGTGGCCGCGGCCGCAGGCGTGGAGGAATCGCCCGGATTGTCGGACACGCCGCCCACGGGCGGCCGGTCCTCAGACGTCGAGGTTGGCGACACGCAGGGCATTGTCCTCGATGAATTCGCGCCGCGGCTCGACCACGTCGCCCATCAGGGTGGAGAAGATCTCGTCGGCGGCGACGGCGTCCTCGATGCGCACCTTGAGCAGGCGGCGCGTCTCCGGATTCACCGTGGTTTCCCACAGCTGTTCCGGGTTCATTTCACCCAGGCCCTTGAAGCGCTGGATCATGCGGCCCTTCTTGGCCTCCTCGAGCAGCCACTCCTGCACCTGCGCGAAGCGCGTGACCGGCTGCACGCGATTGCCGCGGGTGATGCTGGCGCCGGGCTGGAGCAGGCCGTCGAGCGCGCCGGCGACTTCGGTGAGCTGGCGCAGTTCGCCACCGAGCAGCTGGCTCGCGGGCAGGGTCTGCGTGGAGGCGAGGCCGTGGTGCTGCTTGGAGACGACGAGCGCGGCGGGCGCGTTTTCCTCGACGTTCCCGGGCTGCACGGTGATCGTGTAGCGGGCGCGGCCCAGGCCGGTGGCGTTGAGGCGGCGCTCGAGCTCGGTGGTCCAGGCGTTGAGCGCTCCCGGCGTGGCGAAACCCTCGGCCGTCAGCGGCGGCATCTCGAGCATGGCTTCGAGCACCGGGGTGTCGACGCGGTGCGCGAAACGCGCCAGCGAGTCACGCGCCGCGGTGAAATCGAGCAGCAGTTTTTCCAGCGCCGCGCCGGACACCGGCGGCGCACCGTCGGCCGGGCGCAGCTCCGCGCCTTCGACGGCGTTGTTGGCGAGATAGGCGTTGAGCGCGGCGTCGTCCTTGAGATAGAGCTCGTTCTTGCCCTGCTTGAGCTTGTACAGCGGCGGCAGGCCGATATACACGTGGCCGCGCTCGATCAGCTCCGGCATCTGCCGGTAGAAGAACGTGAGCAGCAGCGTGCGGATGTGCGAGCCGTCGACGTCGGCGTCGGTCATGATGATGATGCGGTGGTAGCGCAGCTTGTCCGGGTTGTACTCGTCCTTGCCGATGCCGGTGCCGAGCGCGGTGATCAGCGTGCCGACTTCGGCAGAGGCGAGCATGCGGTCGAAGCGCGCACGTTCCACGTTGAGGATCTTGCCGCGCAGCGGCAGCACCGCCTGGTGCTTGCGGTTGCGGCCCTGCTTGGCCGAACCACCGGCCGAGTCACCCTCGACGATGAAGAGTTCGGACAGTGCCGGGTCCTTTTCCTGGCAGTCGGCCAGCTTGCCGGGCAGGCCGGCGATGTCGAGCGCGCCCTTGCGGCGGGTGAGGTCGCGGGCCTTGCGGGCGGCTTCGCGCGCGCGCGCCGCGTCGACGATCTTGCCGGCGATGGCCTTGGCCTCGTTCGGGCGTTCCTGCAGGAATTCCTCGAGCTTCTGGCCGATCACCGACTCCACGGCCGGGCGCACTTCGGAGCTGACGAGTTTTTCCTTGGTCTGCGAACTGAAGCTGGGGTCGGGCACCTTCACCGACAGCACGGCGATCATGCCTTCGCGCATGTCGTCGCCGCTCATCGCCACCTTGGCCTGCTTGGCGATGCCGTTCTGTTCGATGTAATTACTCAGCGTGCGCGTCAGCGCCGCCCGGAAACCCTGCAGGTGGGTGCCGCCATCCTTCTGCGGGATGTTGTTGGTGAAGCAGAACATCGTTTCCTGGTAGCTGTCGGTCCACTGCACGGCGATGTCGACGACGATGCCGTCCTTTTCGCCCGAAGCGGAGATAACTGTTTGATGCAGCGGGGTTTTTAGGGCCGCCAGGTGCTCCACGAAGCTGCGGATGCCGCCTTCGTATTCGAAAACGTCGTGTTTGCCCTCGCCGCGCTCGTCGACGAGCTCGATGCGCACGCCGGAATTGAGGAAGCTCAGCTCGCGGAGGCGCTTGGCAAGGATGTCGTAGTGGAATTCGACGTCGGTGAAGATCTCGGCGCTGGGCAGGAAGCGCAACTGGGTGCCCTTCTTGTTGCCCGAGGGGCCCACTTCCTTGAGCGGGTACAGCGGCTCGCCGAGCGCGTACTCCTGCTGGTAATGCTGGCCGTCGCGCCAGATGTCGAGCCACAGGCTGGACGAGAGCGCGTTGACCACCGAGACGCCGACGCCATGCAGGCCACCGGAGACCTTGTAGCTGTTGTCGTCGAACTTACCGCCGGCGTGCAGCACGGTCATGATGACCTCGGCCGCGGACACGCCCTCTTCCTTGTGGATATCGACCGGGATGCCACGGCCGTTGTCGGAGACCGAGCAGGAACCGTCGGCGTGCAGCGTGACCAGGACGGCATCGCAGTGCCCGGCCAGGGCTTCGTCGATGGCGTTGTCGACCACCTCGAACACCATGTGGTGCAGGCCGGTGCCATCGTGCACGTCGCCGATGTACATGCCCGGCCGCTTGCGCACCGCTTCGAGGCCGCGCAGCACGGTGATCTTGCTGGAGTCGTAGTTGTTGTTGGCGGGGATCGGCGGATTCGGGGTGTCGGTCATCGGAGGCGTGTACTCGGGTCCACGGTGGCCCGCTGGCGCCCTTTCGGGGCGGCACAGCGCGCCTATAAATAAGGTGTCCGAGTATAGCGCGTGGCGGCTTCACATGGCACAGGAGGGCATGCTGGGGCGGGGCGCTCCCGGGGAGCCGCCTGCGCCGATCCGGCCGCCAGCCTCGCGTCAGGCCGAATGACGGCGAACCGGTGTTTTGGGCAATCACCGAGAGATTGCCGCGGGGGGTGCCTGGTTCCTGGGATTCCCCTACCGGCGGGAGCTTCCGCCTCGGGCGGGCCCACCTCAACCGGGCTGCAATTGCCCGCGTTCCACGTGGAACCTGGCGACCGGCTCCAGCGGCCCCGTCAGGATCGCCGGCGGCTCGGTCGCCGTCAGGATGACCTGGGCGCCCGAGTCGAGGACCGCGGCCAGGGCGCGCCGCAGGTGGTCCTGGTCCAACTCGGAGGCCAGGTCGTCGAGGCAAACCAGCGGCCATTCGCCGCGGTCGGCCGCGAACGCCCTCGCCTGGGCCAGCACGCAGGCCAGGGCCGTCAGCTTTTCCTGACCCCGGGACAGGGCTTCCTTCCCGGGCAAGGCGGGGTAATCCACCCGCCAGTCGGCCCGATGGGGACCGACGCTGGTGTAGCCCAGCGCCAGGTCGCGATCCCGCGCCAGCAGCAGGGCGTCGGCCAAGGGGTGCTCGGACTGCCGCCACCCCGGCAGGAAGCCCAGGCCCGCCTGGCCCAGTTCCGGAAGGAACTCCGCGGCGGTCGCCGCCAGCACCGGCTCCAGCCGGGCGAGGTAGTCGGCGCGCAGGCTGCTCAGGCGTTGGCCGGAGTCCACCAGTTCAATGTCCCAGGGCTCCAGCGCGCTGGCCGGCGGCCCGCGCTTGAGCAGGGCATTGCGCTGCTTCAGCGCGCGGGCGTAGCGCCGCCAGGCCGGAAGAAAGCTCGGTTCCACGTGGAACAGGGCCCAGTCGAGGAAGCGGCGGCGATGTTCGGCGCCGCCCGCGATCAGTTCGTGGCTGCCGGGCTCGAAGTTGACCACCGCCAGCTCGGCGCAGAGCTCGGTCAGGCTGGGGGCGGGGTTTCCATCCAGCCGGGCTTCCCAGTCGCTGCCCGTATGCCGGAGTCCCGCCCGCCGGGACCGCGACTGGCCATCCAGCCATTCCGCATAGACCGAGAGCGCCGGCTGGCCGCTGCGAACCAGCCCGTCGCGGACCCGGCCGCGAAAGGAGCGCCCGTAACCGAGCAAATGAATCGCTTCGACCAGGCTGGTCTTGCCGGCGCCGTTGCCGCCCGTGACCAGGTTCAGACCCGCTGCGGGCTCGAACCGGACCTCGGCCAGGCAGCGCAGGTTCTGTACGTCGAGCCGGGTCAGACGCATGGCCGGCCTGCATCCCGGGCGGGGACCGGCCCGGTCACCCGGGGCCGGAAACGACACCGCCCGGCAGGCGCCGGGCGGTGATCAGGCGCGGAACACCGGCGGATCACAGGCGCAGCGGCATCACCACGTGGCGGCTGCGCTCGTGGCTGGCTTCGCGCACCAGGGCCGACGAATTGGCGTCCCGCAGGTTCAGGATGATCGTGTCCTCCCGCAGGGCGCTGAGCGCGTCCAGCAGGTAGGTCACGTTGAAACCGATACCCAGGCCGTCGACCTTGGTTTCGGCCTCGATTTCTTCCTGGGCCTCTTCCTGCTCCGGGTTGTGCGCCACGATGCGCACCTGGCCCGGGCTGATCTCCAGCTTCACGCCACGGTACTTCTCGTTCGACAGGATCGCCGCGCGCTGCAGCGCGGCCCGCAGGCCTTCGCGATCGAGCTTCACTTCCTTGTCGGCGCCAATGGGAATGACCGCGTCGTAGTCCGGGAAACGGCCATCGATCAGCTTGGAGGTGAAGGTGACGTCCTCGCGGCGCATGCGCAGGTGGTTGCGGCCGACTTCCAGCTCGACCTCGCGATCACCGCCTTCCAGCAGGCGCTGCAGCTCCAGCACACCCTTGCGCGGCACGATGATCTGCTTGCGGGTCTGGGCGCCGGCGGGCAGGGGCGCCTCGCACAGGGCCAGGCGATGGCCGTCGGTGGCAACGCAGCGCAGGCTGTCCTCGCGAAGGTCCAGCAGCAGGCCGTTGAGGTAATAACGCACGTCCTGCTGGGCCATCGCGAACGCGGTGCGTTCGATCAGTTCCTTGAGCGCGGCTTCCGGCACCCGGATC
>CAXAYM010000132.1:0-6267 GCA_963973175.1 uncultured Arenimonas sp. | reverse complement strand
CAGGCGCCCGCCGTGCTCGTCGTGCAGCAGGGCGTGCGGGAAGGCGCAGTGCGCCGAGTCGATATCGGGCTGGCCGGCCACCAGGTAACAAAAGATCCGGTGGCCGCGGCCCGAGGCCCGGAAATGGCCGATTTCCTCATTGACCCAGCGCGAGGCCGCCGCGGCCGGGGAGCAGACGACAATGAGTGCCTCGGAATCATCCATCGCCTGCCGGATCGAGTCCGACAGGTCGTGGGCCGACGCCAGTTCGTCCTGGTCGCGGAACACGGGATACAGCCTGGCCGGCAGGCCCGGCTTGCCGGCCCGCAGCGCCGCAGGCGGGCGGTAGCGTTCAAGTGCGCGCTGGAGCCAGCGCGCGGCCGCCGCGTCGGCGTGGCTGTAGCTGATGAATGCGCGATAGCGCCGGGGCGGGGTCACGCGGTGGCCGCGCCGGCACGCAGGGTTTCGAAAGCCGCGACGTGCCTGGCCAGACGGTCGGCATCGCAGGCTTCGCATAGCCAGGGTTTGCCCTTGCCGGTGGTCATGTGCAGGGTGTACCGCCTGCACTTCCTGCAGCTGATCGAGGCCACCGGCCCGATGCTCGGCACGAACAGGTCGCACTCGATGTCGGGGCGGCGTCCGGCCAGGCGCGCCACTTCCTCGAAGGGGAAGACGTTCGCCAGGTGGAGCCAGCGCAGCTTGTCCATCGCCGCCAGGGGCGCCAGCGAGCCGTCTTCGACGCGCACGGTGAGCAGGCTCAGTCGCTCGAGTTCCTGCAGTCTCGCCAGCGGCGCCAGCGAGGGGATCTTCAGCGCCTTGCTGCTGTTGGAGTCACCGGCCAGGCCCAGGGCGCGCAGGCCCTGCAAGTTCTCCAGGAAGGCGAGGTCGCCGACTTCGCGGACGTTGTGCAGTTCCAGGTCCACCAGCGCCGGCATCGTGGCGAGGGCCTCCAGGCCGGTCGCGGACGGCGCACCCCCAAGGTGGAAATGCGACAGCGCGCGGTGGCCAGCCAGCGGCGCCAGCGTGGTGATCGCGCTCCATTTGACGTAAAGCCCCTGCAGGTCCGGCATGGCGCAGGCAGCCTCGAAGATTTCCTGGGTCGCCCGGGTGTGGAACCAGAGGGTTCGCACGCCGGTGAGGGTAGGCAACAACTTGCACCAGGACTTCACCAACTCGCGCTGTTCGCGGGCCGGCAGGCCGGTCTGGGTGATGGCGAGCGAGAGGCGGTCACCGCCTTCGTAGTCGTCGGGGTCCTGGATCGTCTCGGGCGGGAAATCGCGCTGCGGTCGGTGAAACCAGTAGCTGTCGCCCGGCAGCACCAGTGCCGCGCGCAGTTGCTGCTGCACGAAAATGGGCTCGAGTGCCGATCTGATTTCGTCCTGCCTGGGATCGTCCACCATGTGCCCCCAGGGCTTTAGAAGCTTGAGCCAGGCTGTTTGAGGAATTCGGTTTCTTCCGCCGTCGATTCGCGGCCCAGGAGCTTGTTGCGATGTGGGTAGCGCCCGAAGCGGTCGATGATCGCCTTGTGGCGAAGTTCGAAGTCGAGGTTTTCCGGGGGTGCGTGTTCGCGATACAGCTGCTCGGCGATGTCGTGGATGCGGGCCGATTCGCTGTGCATGTAGGGCAGGAGCAGGAAACTGCGCTCGGTCGGCGTCAGGACCTGCAGTGCGCCAGCGGCCACGGCCTCCTGCGCCAGAACCAGCGCCACCGGGTCGCAGGCGAAGGCGGCGGGCGTGCCGCGGTGGATGTTCCGCGGGAACTGGTCGAGCACGATGATCTCCGCCAGCCGGCCCCGGGCGTCGCCGCGCCAGCCGTGCAGCTCGCCGGCCGCGGCCTGCCGCAGCACGCCGAGGAAGCGGTCGCGTATGAGCGCGTCGAACTCGGGATCGACCTTCCACCAACGCTCCGGCGGGGTCTGTTCGAACCAGAAGGTGAGGATCTCCTGCGGGGACATGGCTCAGCCTCCCGCCGCGGCGCGATCCCAGCGCCGCCCGGCCATGACGGCGACGCTGGTGCTGGCCATCACGGCGACGATACCGAGGGCGGCGAACCACAGCGGATGCGGGATCATGGCCAGGTTGGCGACGACGGCAGCCAGCACCAGGGCGCCCACGAACGCCGCCAGGATGCCGCGACGTCCCGGGGCCAGTCGCGCCGCGACCAAGCCGCCGGCGTAGGCCCCGGCGACCCAGGCGAAGAGCACGAACAGCAGTGCGCCGACCGGCATCGCCGCCACCGCGGCCTTGATCTGTTCGATGTCACCGGGATCCAGGCCCTCCGGCGGCGGATAGACCGAGTGCCCCAGGGCCTCGAACCCCGCCACGACGAAGCCGGCGACGATGGCGCCGGCCAAGAGTGCCAGGAGGTAGCACAGTATTCTCACGGCAGGCTCCGAGCGGTCCGGGATACCGGCAGCCTAGGATGCGCGGCCCGGCTCGGCAACTGGCCCGGGGCCCCGGGGCAGGCGCATTGACGCCAGCGCGCCCCCGCCTTCACGGTTCACCAGGCGGGCGACGCCGCCATGGAGGGCAGCGACTTCGGCGACGAAACAAAGGCCCAGGCCGCTGCCGCGCGGGCCTCCGTCGGGGCGGGGCAGGGAGTAGAAGCGCTCGAAGGCGCGCTCCAGCGCGTAGTCGGGCAGGCCGGGGCCGCGGTCGGCGACTTCCAGCACGACGAGCTCGCTATCGCGCCGGGCGGTGAGCTCGAGCGTGCTGCCGGCGGGGGCGAAGCTGACGGCGTTCTCCAGCAGGCTGTCCAGCGCCTGGCGGAGAAGGAAGGCGTCGCCGGTGAGCGCCAGGCCGGCTTCGGCCTGGCTGTCGATCGAAAGCCCCCGGGATCGCAGGGTCGGCTCGAGGTCGGCACTGGCCTGCGCCAGGAGGTCAGGCACATCCACCGGCGCGGGATTCGCCAGGGCCTGCTGGTGCTCCAGGGCCGCCAGTGAAAGTAGACGCTGCACCATCTGCGTCAGGCGCCCGGCCTGGGACTCGATGGCCTGGGCGAAGCGGGCCTGGTCGGCTGCCGGCATGGGCGACTCGAGCAGTTCGGCGCTGGCCCGGATGGCGGCCAGCGGGCTCTTCATTTCGTGGGTGAGGTCTTGCACGTAGTTCTCGACGTACTGCTTGCCTTCGAGCCGGACGCGCATGGTTTCCAACGCCTGGCCCAGTTCCGCGAACTCGCCAGCGGCGGGCGGCAGGGTGGCGCGGCGGGCCTCCTCGGTGACGGCCTGCGCGTAGCGCCGCAGCGCGTCGAGCTGGCGACTGATCCAGGTCGAGGTGAAGGCGCCGACCAACAGCGCCACGCCCAGCAGCCCGATGCCCCAGGCCATCACGGTCACCTGGCTGCGTTCGATGAAGGGGGACATGGCCTGGTTGGGCTTGGCGACCGTGAGCGAGCCGACGATGCGGCCTTGTCCGTCCCGCATAGGTGCGGCCACGTGCATGACCGTCGCGTCGGGATCGTCCGGATCGGGTGCGGTGGACCGGGCGCCATATTTCCCGCGCAGCGTGAGGTGGACGTCGTTCCAGCGGGAGTAGTCTTCGCCGATGGCCTCGCCGCTGCTGTCGAAGACGACGATGCCTTCGGCGTCGGTGATGTAGATGCGAAGCGGCGATTCGCCGGTGGTGAAACCCCAGATGTCGGCGCCGGTTTGCCGTGCCAGCGCAGCGTCCACCCGCTCGGAGAATCGTGCGCCGCCGATGTTGCCGGCCAGGAAGTCATCCGTCGCCAGCTCCGCCAGCAGGTTGGCGGTGTCGACCAGCGCCGCCTCGCTGGTCTGGCGCACGCCGGGTTTGACCTGCGCGACGAAGACCTCGGCGACGAGCAGCGCGCCGAGCAGCACGACCGCCAGATAGCCGAGCAGGATCCGGGTACCGACGCGCATGCTCAGCCGGCGTCCACGGAGTAGCCCAGGCCGCGGTGGGTGCGGATAGGCTCGGCGCCGGCGTCGATCGCACGCAGTTTGGCGCGTAGTGTCTTGACGTGGGTGTCGACGGTGCGGTCGGTACTGTCGCTGTCGCCGTCCCAGACCCGGTCGAGCAACTGCTCGCGGGTCAGGATGGCACCCGGGCGGCGGAGCAGGGCGGCGAGCAGGCCGTATTCGTAGCGCGTGAGGTCGAGCAGCTGGCCCTTGAAGAAGACGCGGCGGCCCTCCTCGTCGTGTTCGAATCCCTGCGCCGACACGCGCGGCCCGGCCCGGCGAAGTACGGCCCGGACCCGGGCCACGAGCTCGCGCGGCGAAAAGGGCTTGGTGATGTAGTCGTCGGCACCGATCTCGAGGCCAAGTACCCGGTCGGCTTCGGCATCCCGTGCTGTGAGGAAGATCACCGGCAGTTCGCGCCCCCGGCGCAGTTCGCGGCAGAGCGCGAATCCGCCGATGTCCGGCAGGCCGACGTCCAGCACGGCGAGGTCGAAGGCCTGGGCATCGGCCAAGCGCAGGGCGTCGCCGCCCGTCAGCGCGTGGGCGGTCTGGAAACCCTCCGCGTGCAGCGCGTACTCAAGCGTCCGCGCGATCGCGTCTTCGTCTTCGACCAGCAGGATCCGGGCCATGGCACCTCCGTGGCCGGCAGCATAAACCAGCCGCCGGACTTCTTACTGGCTTCACGGAAGGGGCGTGGCGGCTTCACCGTCCGCAGGCAAGCTGCCGACACGTCCACTCCGAGAGAGAGCACCGATGAACCAGAACCCCCGTCCCGCGCCTGCCCGCCGAGGCAATCCGCTGCGTCCCTACGTCTGGGGTGCTGCCGCCGTGCTGCTCTCGATCCCCGCGATCGCCATGCAGTTCACAGACGAGGTGACCTGGGATGCTTTCGACTTCATCGTGATGGGCGCCCTGCTTGCGTTCGCCTGCGGCGTGTACGAGGTGGGGGCGCGACTTTCCGGGAACCGCGCCTACCGGGGCGGTTTCGCGGTGGCGATCCTGGCCGGCTTCCTGATGGTGTGGATCAACCTCGCCGTGGGCATCGTCGGCAACGAAGACAACCCGGTGAACCTGCTGTTCTTCGCCATCCTGGGGGTGGGTATGGTGGCCGCGCCCCTGGGTCGGTTCCGGCCGATGGGCATGGCCCGCGCCCTGTACGCCACGGCCATCGCCCAGGCGGCCGTGACGGCCTACATCGCCCTGGCCGGGCATGGTTATGTCTTCGTGCTGTCGGGTTTCTTCATCGCGGCCTGGCTGACCGCGGCGCACTTGTTCCGGGTGGCGGCGGAAGACGCGACGGCCAGTGCGTGAGAGCGGAGTAGCCAAATGCAAAGAGCAAACTTCCGCAACATCTGTCGGGCTATTTCACTGATTCTGCTTGCCGTGGGACTGGTGCTTCTGGTCTTCATGGTCAAGGTGGAGGGCGAGCCTGGTGCACTTCCGCTCGCACTCATGCTTGCAGGAACAGTCGGCTCCCTGGCCTCATGCAGGAAACCAAGGCGCTCTTATCCTTGAATTCCACGTAGTGAACGTACTTCCCATGACTGGCCGTTCAGGGCGCGCTGAGGCCGGCGGTCCGGAGGGTCAGCCAGACAATTCCCTCTTTCGTACCACTGCGGCTGTACCCTCACATTCCAGGACATAGGTCGCGCCACGCTCAAACGTAGCGCGAAGATGAGGTTGCTCGTCCATGGTGATGGTGCCGGGGCATCGATAGTAGACGCGTCGATTTCCGGGCTTCACGCGTACGCTACCTGCCCCGTTGAACTCCGTGACCTTCCCAATGCCAAGGATGCCTCCGGGCATGCCCATCACCGGCGGCTGTTCAAATACCAAGGTGGCGTACTCGCGGGGTTGAATGGTGGCGCAGGCGCCAAGGGAAACGACTGCAATACCCAGAAACTTCCGCATGGGGGCAACATCTCTATTCAGGCTGTATGTCGAATCAGGCTGTATGTCGAAGGCACGCCGGATCCAATGAATTCTCAGGAATTTCGCGACGACGGTGTACGAAGACCAACGTAGAACAGGTAGCCAACGGCCAGGCACCCCGCCGAAACACCGATGGCCAGCGGCCAGCTCGGAAGGAATGCGAGCAGGCCAACCATGCACACGATGCTGAATGTTCCAAGGTTGATTATCAGGCCGGCAAGCTTCGTCGGCTCCGTGGATGCGTTGGATACACCGCTGCTGAGATAAGAAAGCATATTCGATTCCCTCCCTAGTTTAACTCGCCAACTTCTGGCGTCCGAACCAGATCCAGCCCTGAGTCGTAGCCGGTTTGCACGAATCGTTGGCCGTTATCGGTCGCTGGTCTTGACCTGAGACGGATCGTGTAGCCAGTTGGCTGGTGAGTTCTCTACCCTTAACAG
>CAXAYM010000131.1:0-6298 GCA_963973175.1 uncultured Arenimonas sp. | reverse complement strand
TGCTGCTCGCAGGGGCCGAGCCGGCGCAGCGCCTCGACGTGTTCGGGCGTCGGATAGCCCTTGTGCAGCGCGAAGCCGTAACCGGGCCAGCGCTGGTCGAGTTCACGCATGTACTGGTCCCGCGCGACCTTGGCCAGGATCGAAGCGGCCATGATCGACGGCTCGCGGGCGTCGCCCTTCACCAGTGCCTCGCAGGGGCAGGGCAGGTCGCGTGGCAGCCGGTTGCCGTCGAGCAGCGCGCGCACCGGAGCCGGGTCCAGCGCACGCAGCGCGCGCGACATGCCGGCCATCGTCGCGTGCAGGATGTTCAGGCGGTCGATTTCCTCCGGCCAGACCCATTCCACGTGCCAGGCCAGGGCGTGGGCGCGGATCAGCGGCGCCAGGCGTTCCCGACGCAGCGGCGACAGCGCCTTGGAGTCGCCCAGGCCCTCGATGGGCCGGTCCGGGTGAAGGATGACGGCCGCGACGGCGACGGGGCCGGCCAGCGGTCCCCGGCCGGCTTCGTCGACGCCGGCGACCCGCTCGAGCCTCACGCCTGCACCAGGAGTTCGGCCACGGCCTCGGCGGCCGCCGCGTCGGCATCGCCGCGCAGTTTGGCGTGGATATGCTCGTAGCGCGGCAGCAACGCGGCCCGGGCGTCGGGGTCGCGGAACCAGAGCATCACGGCCTCGGCCAGGTTTTCCGGCGTGCAGTCGTGCTGCATCAGCTCAGGCACGATCGGTTCATTGGCCAGGACGTTCGGCAGGCTGTAGGTGCTCACCCGCATCAGGCCCAGGGCCATGACCAGTCGGTAGGTCAGCGCCGAAATCCGGTAGCCCACGACCATCGGCCGTTTGGCCAGCATCGCCTCCAGCGCCGCCGTGCCCGAGGCCAGAAGCACGACGTCGGCGGCAACCATGACGTCGTGGGCCTGGCCGTCGTAGAGCGCGACGTTGGCCAGCTGCGATTTCGCCAGCCCGTCTTCGATGGTTTGGCGGCAGGCAGGGTCGGCGGCCGGGACCGCCACGGCCAGGCCGGGCAGCTGCACGGTGACCCTGCGCGCCGCGTCGATGAAGGTGGGCCAAAGGCGTTGGATCTCACCCTGGCGGCTGCCGGGCAGCACGGCCAGGACGGGCGCGTCCTGTGGCAAGCCCAGGCGGTCGCGCGCCGCACGCCGGTCGGGCACCGCGTCGAAGGCTTCGGCGAGCGGATGGCCGACGAAGCGCGCATCGATGCCATGGCGCTGGTAGATCGGCGGCTCCATCGGGAACAGGCACAGCACGCGGTCGGCGCTGCGGCCGATCTTCGCCGCCCGGCCTTCCCGCCAGGCCCAGACCGAGGGGCTGACGTAATGCACGGTGCGGATGCCGGCCTGCTTGAGCTTGCGCTCCAGACCTAGGTTGAAGTCGGGGGCGTCGATGCCGATGAAAACGTCGGGTTTCCACGCCAGCAGCCGGCGCCGGAGCCCGGCGCGCAGGCGCAGCAGGCGCGGCAGGTGGCGCAGCACCTCCACCAGGCCCATCACCGCCAGTTCGCCACTTTCGTGCCAGGCCTGGAAGCCCTCGGCCAGCATGCGCGGGCCGCCGATGCCGGCGAACTGCGCATCGGGGAAGCGTCTTTTCAGTTCGCGCACCAGGCCAGCGCCGAGCAGGTCGCCGGAGGCTTCGCCGGCGACAAGGGCGATCCGGAGCGGACGCGGCTGGTCGCCGCCCATGCCGGCCTCAGCGCAACAGGCCGCGCCCACTGTGCTCGATGAAATCGAGCATCAGCTGCACGTCCTGCGAATCGGCGGCGCCGGCGGCCAGCTGCCCGCGCACTTCGGCCAGCGGCTTGCCGGAAAGATAGAGCGCCCGGTAGGCGCGCTTGATGGCGGCGATGCGTTCGGCGTCGAAGCCCCGGCGCTTGAGGCCTTCGGCGTTGATGCCGCGCGGGCCGGCGTATTTGTCGGCCACCATGACGAAGGGCGGGACGTCGGCATTGACCAGGCTGCCCATGCCGATGAAGGCATGCGCGCCGATCTTGCAGAACTGGTGGATGCCGGCGAAGCCCCCGAGGATCGCCCAGTCGCCCAGTTCGGCGTGGCCGGCCAGGGTGGCGTTGTTGGCGAGGATGCAGTGGTCGCCGACGACGCAGTCGTGGGCGATGTGCACGTAGGCCATGATCCAGTTGTGGTTGCCGATGCGGGTGACGCCGCCGCCGTCGCCGGTGCCCCGGCTGATGGTGGTGAATTCGAAGATGGTGTTGCCGTCGCCGACCACCAGCTCGGTGCGTTCGCCGGCGAACTTCTTGTCCTGCGGGTCGTTGCCGACCGTCGCGTGCGCATGGATGACGTTGTCGCGGCCAAGGCGGGTGGGCCCGCTGATGACCGCGTGCGGTCCGATCCGGCAGCCGTCGCCGACCTGCACGTCGGCCCCGATGATGGCGTAGGGGCCGATCTCGACCCGCTCGCCGATTCGTGCCGACGCGTCGACCAGGGCCGTCGGGTGGATCATCTTATTCCTTGCCCTCGGCGCACAGGATCTCGGCGCTGGCGACCACCTGGCCGTCCACGCGGGCCGAACATTCGTACAGGGCCATGTTGCGGATGGTGCGCTTGAGCACCACCTCGATGTCGAGCTGGTCGCCCGGCACCACCATGCGGTTGAAGCGGGCGTTGTCGACCTTGACCAGGTAGAAGAGCTTGCCTTCGCCAATGGCGTCACGCGGCAGCGACAGCTGGGTGAGCAGGCCGCCAGCCTGGGCCATCGCTTCGATCACCAGCACGCCGGGCATCACCGGTCGGCCCGGGAAATGGCCCTGGAAGTAGGGCTCGTTGAACGTGACGTTCTTGAGCGCCCGGATGCGCTTGTGCGGGTCCAGTTCGACGACGCGGTCGACCAGCAGGAAGGGATAGCGGTGGGGCAGCAGGTGCAGGATGCAGCCGACATCCACGGGTAGCTTGATGGCGTCTTGGCTCATCCTGGGGTTCCTTGGCGGATTCAATCCTTGGGCGGGGTGCCCATTCTACGCGCCAGCGCGTCCAATTGCCGGAACCGGGCGGCATTCCGGCGAAAGCGCCGGGCCTCCTGGGCCGCCATGGCCGAGGCGTATTCGCCCGGCTCGGTGATGGAGGCGGTGACAAGACTCATTGCCGTGATCGTGACCCGGTCGCAGACCGACAGGTGCCCGGCGATGCCGGCGCCGCCGCCGACCAGGCAGTAGCGGCCGATGCGGGCCGAGCCGGCGACCGCGACGCAGCCGGCCATCGCGGTGTGGGCGCCGATGCGCACGTTGTGGCCGACCTGCACCAGGTTGTCCAGGCGCACGTCCTGCTCGAGCACGGTGTCCTCGAGCGCGCCCCGGTCGATGCAGGTATTGGCGCCGATCTCGCAGTCGTCGCCGATCTCGACGCCGCCCAGCTGGGGCACCTTCAGCCACTGGCCGGCGTCCATGGCCAGCCCGAAGCCTTCGGCGCCGATCACCGCCCCCGGGTGCACGCGCACCCGTGCGCCCAGGCGCACGCGGGTGACGAGGGTGACCCGCGCCAGCAGCTCGCTGCCGGGACCGACGACGCAATCATCGCCGATGATGCAGCCAGGGCCGATGACGGCGCCTGCCGCGATGCGGCTGCGGGCGCCGATGCTGGTGAAGGGTCCGACGTGTGCGTCGGACGCCACCTCGGCATCCGCGGCCACCACCGCCGAGGCATGGATGCCAGGATCCCGGGCCGTCGGCGTCTCGAAAAGCGCCGCGATGCGCGCGAAGGCCGCATAGGGCGAAGCGGCGACCAGGCAGGGCACCGGGCAGTGGGCGGCGTCGGCCTCGGCCAGCACCACCGCCGCGGCGCCGGTGCCGGCCAGTTCCTGCCGGTAGCGGGGATTGGCCAGGAAGGCCAGCTGGCCTTCGCCTGCCCCGGCCAGCGTGGCGACGCCGCGGATGCGGACATCGCCATCGCCGTGCAGGGCCAGCTTGAAACGCCCGGCGAGCTCGGCCAGCGTCGGCGACGGGGCCGGCATCGGACCGGCCTTAGAAGCTGCCGCCGAAGGTGAACTGCAGGCGTTCGATCTGGTCCGAACGCTCGCGCTGGATCGGCAGGGCATAGCTGATCTGGATCGGGCCCATCGGCGACTGCCACTGCAGCGCCACGCCGGTCGAGATGCGCAGCGTCTTGGCTTCCCAGTCGTCGAAGCCGTTGTAGACGTTGCCGTAGTCGACGAAGGCCGACAGGCGGGTGCCGCGGCTGTCGAACAGGGTCGGGAAGTAGAACTCGAAGGTGCCCGCGGTCTTGAGCGAGCCACCGATCGGCTGGGGGAAACCGTCGCTGGTGAACCGGTAGGTCGGGCCAACCGTGTTCACTTCGAAGCCACGGATCGAGTTCGGGCCACCGGCGTAATAATTGCGGAAGAAGGGCAGGCCGCAATTGCTCGTGGTGGTGATGATGTCGCCTTCGTTGTCGAAGCTCGGGCACAGGAAGTCGGCCGTGTCGCCGTAGCTGTCGCCGTAACCCAGCTCGACGCCCGCCTTGAGCACCAGCCAGTTGGTCAGCGGGATGTAGTGCTCGAAGTTGTAGCCGATCTTGTAGTACTCGAGGTCGCTGCCCGGCAGCACGAATTCACCGTTGACGCGGTGGTAGGTGCCGCGGGTGGGCAGCAGGTAGTCGTTGCGCGAGTCGCGCACCCAGCCGGCCTGCAGGCGCCAGGCGTTGACGTTCCACTTGCGCGAACCGCCGATGCGCAGCGGATCGGGGTTGTCCTCGTCCTCGTCGTCGTTTTCGATCGGCGTGTCCGGGTCGTTGTCGTCGTCGACGTGGAACTGGGGGAAACGCTGGCGGTCGCCCAGGGTGCTGACCAGGTACTGGATCAGCGGCTCCGGGGTGAAGCCGTCCTGGGTGGTGATCGAGTTGCGGTCGATGCCCAGCGAGAACTGGATCGAGTCGGTTTCGGTCAGCGGCAGGCCCACCAGCACCTCGCCGGAAGACACGGCGTTGTTGTACTGGGCCAGGTTGGCGTCCTGGCGCGAGTAGCTGAAGTCGCTGTGGCTGAGGTTGTAGCCGACGCTCACGCCCGAATCGGTGAAGTAGGGGTCGGTGAAGCCCAGCGAGTACTGCTTGGAGTAGCTGTTGTTCTGCACCGCGATGGACACGCGGTTGCCGGTGCCCAGGAAGTTGTTCTGCACCAGCTGCAGGCTGGTGATCAGGCCGAAGGTCTGCTGGTAGCCCAGGCCGAAGGTGAACTGGCCCGAGTTGCGTTCCTTGACGTTGACGACCACGTCCACCTGGTCGGGGGCGCCGGCCACTTCCGGCGTCTCGATGTCGACTTCCTCGAAGAAGCCCAGGCGCTGCAGGCGGACCTTGGAACGGTCGACCGCGGCCTGCGAGAACCAGGCGCCCTCGAACTGGCGCATCTCGCGGCGCAGCACTTCGTCGGCGGTGCCGGTGTTGCCCTTGAACACGATGCGGCGGACCTGCACGCGCGGGCCGGGCTCAATGAAGAAGTTCAGGCCGACCACGCGGTTTTCGCGGTCGATGTCCGGGATCGGGTTGACCTGGGCGAAGGCGTAGCCGATGTTGCCGAGCACCGCGATCATCGCATCGGTGCTCAGTTCGACGCGGGCGCGGGAGAAGGTGCCGCCCTCGGTGACGAAGAGCAGCTTTTCCATCTCCTCGACCGGCAGCACGGTGTCGCCCGAGACCTTGACCTCGCCGATGGTGTAGACCTCGCCCTCGGCCAGGTTGGCGGTGATGAAGATGTTGCGCTTGTCCGGGCTGATCGCGACCTGGGTGGATTCGACGTTGAAGTCGACGTAGCCACGGTCGAGGTAGTAGTTGCTCAGCTTCTCGAGGTCGCCCGAGAGCTTCTCGCGCGAGTACTGGTCGTCGCGGCGGTACCAGGACAGCCAGTTGCTGGTGTCGGATTCCCAGCTCTCGCGCAGGTCCTCCTCGATGAAGGTCTCGTTGCCGACGATGTTGATGTCGCGGATGCGCGCGGCCTTGCCCTCGGCGATCACGATGCTGATGTCGACGCGGTTGCGGTCGAGCTCGGCGACCGTCGGCTGGATCGAGACGTTGTACTTGCCGCGGTTGTTGTACTGGCGGATCAGCTCCTGCGTGATGCGGTCGAGGTTGAGCGGGTTGTAGGTCTCGCCCTCGGCCAGGCCGATGCTGCGCAGGCCGCCCAGCAGGTCGTCGGTCTTGATGTCCTTGTTGCCGGTCAGCGTGATCGAGTTGATGGCCGGGCGCTCGGCGACCACCACCACCAGGATGTCGCCCTGGCGCTCAAGGCGGACGTCGCTGAAGAAGCCGGTGCGGAACAGCGCGCGGATCGCCTCGCCGGAGCGGCCA
>CAXAYM010000130.1:0-6311 GCA_963973175.1 uncultured Arenimonas sp. | reverse complement strand
TGAGCGCGGATGCCGCATTGCTGGATCAGGTAGGCGATCTTGCGGGTGATCACGCTGGTCTTGCCGGAGCCGGCGCCGGCGAGCACCAGCAGATGGCCCGGCGGGGCCGAAACGGCTTCGCGCTGGGCGGGATTCAGGTCATCAAGCAGGTGGGAAACATCCATGGCGCCATTGTACCGGCGCCATGGGGTCCCGCGTGGCTGAAAACCGGCGAGCTCAGAGCTTGGTCAGCGGCTTCGAGGCGTGCGACATCAGACGGTCGGTCCAGGCGATGCCGATGGCCGAAATGATGAAGGCCATGTGGATGATCGTCTGCCACATCACGCCTTCGCTCGTGTAGCTCGAACCCGGTGCGCCCAGGCTGCCAGCTTCGATGAAGGTCTTGAGCAGGTGGATCGAGGAGATGCCGATGATGGCCATCGCCAGCTTGACCTTGAGCACCGAGGCATTGACGTGGCTCAGCCACTCGGGCTGGTCGGGGTGGCCCTGCAGGTTCAGGCGCGAAACGAAGGTCTCGTAGCCGCCCACGATCACCATCACCAGCAGGTTGGAGATCATGACCACGTCGATCAGGCCCAGGACGATCAGCATCATCTGCTGTTCGCCAAGCGTCGTGATGTCGGTGACCAGGTGCAGCAGTTCCTTGAGGAACAGGAAGACATAGGCGCACTGGGCGATGATCAGCCCCAGGTAAAGCGGCAGCTGAAGCCAGCGCGAGGCGAAGATCAGGGTGGACAGCGGACCGAGCTTCGGGGCACCGGCGGGATTCGGGTTGGACATGGATTTCCTTTGCTTATTTCTTGCTGGCGACGCCGACCACCACGGCCACCGCGCCGGCGCCCAGCAGCACCCAGCCCAGGTTGATCGGCGCGCGCTTCGTGTCGGTCTTGGTGATCTCGATGGGACCGAAATCGGCCACCTTTTCCTTGGTCTGGAACTTGAAGACGTCCGCGGTGATCAGGCCGCCGACGACAAGCAGGATGACGCCGATCACGAGAAGAGGCGTGCGCATGGTGTTTCTCCAGACGTCCCGAGTCGGGACCGGGCAAGGTTAGCCGCTGCCCCGCTGCCCGCCAAGCGGTTTCAGGCCAGGCGCACGCCGGGCAGCGAAAGCACGTAGTCCGCACCCATGAGCTGGGAGGGCGTATGGAAGCCCGGCGTCGGGGCCGGTTCGACCAGCAGTCGCTGCACGATGCCCAGGGAGGCCGTCACGGTGAGCTCGTAGCCATTGGGGGTGCGCAGCTGGCGCGCCAGCTCGCCACCCTGGTCGTCGCGCACCTCGCCCCAGACCACGCAGCCGGTCTTTCCCCGCGTGGCATCGGAGGGCCCGCGCACCTTCTTCTCGACCTGGCGCTTGAGCAACGACTGCACCGGACCCAGGCCCAGCAGCGGCCCCAGCAGGCGAAGCCGGCGCAGCTTGATCGCGGTCGAGGGCGGCACGCCCATGTAGACCTCCACGTCGGGAATGCCCGTGGACAGGTAGGCGGTGTACACGTCGCCCCAGGGGATGGTCATGGCGAAACGCTGTTCGCCGTCGCGTTCGAAGGTGCGGGTTTTCCAGGCCAGCGGCACGCGCTTGAGGACGCCGCCGATCCGGGCCCGGCCCCCCTTGCCGAGGCCTTCGACGCTGGTCTTGGCGGTGCCGGGGCTCGGCCCGCCGCCGGCCTCGAAGGCAAGCACGAGCGATGTCGCCGAGGGCAGGTCGCGCTTGAGCATCGCGGCCAGGCAGTCCGTCGGCACCACGTCGAAGCCGGCGCCGGGCAGCACCACGATGCCCTTCTGCCGGGCTTCGGCGTCGCGGGAATGGCAGTGCGCGAAGACGTCGATCTCCCCGGTGATGTCCAGGTAGTGCGCGCCGACCTCCAGGCAGGCGTCGAGCATCGGCGCACTGGTGGCCGAAAACGGCCCTGCGCAGTGCAGCACCAGGCCGATGCCATTGAGCCCGGTGCGAAGCGCGGTCGGGTTGTCCAGCGTGAACGCCCGCACGGGCAGGCCGTGCTTTTGCGCCAGCGGTTCGAGCGCCGCGGCGTTGCGGCCGGCCAGCACCGGGCGCAGCCCGCGCCGCACGGCCTCTTCGACGACCATCTTGCCGGTGTAGCCGTTGGCGCCGTAGATCATCCAGTCCATGTCATTTCCCGACGCTCCTGGCCTTGGCCAGCTTCAGGAGCTGCTTGAAGTAGGTTTCAGGGAGCCAGCGCTTGAGGCGCCAGCGCATCGGTTCGCGTCGTGTCGGCAGCACCAGGAAATCGCCGCGTTCAACCGCCGCGAAACAGCGGTCCGCGACGCCATCGAGCGTATCCGGCGAGGTGTCCATCATGCGCCCCGCAAAGGCCTTCAGGCGCGGATCGCCCTGCCAGCTCTCGAGCAGGTTGGTGCGGAAGAAGGCCGGGCAGAGCACGCTGACCCGGATGCCCTTGTCGTGCAGTTCCGCGCGCAGCTGTTCGCTCAGCGCCACCACGGCGGCCTTGGAAACGCCGTAGCTCATGATGCTGGGCGCACCCGCCAGGCCGGCGAAACTGGCGGTGTTGACCACCTGGCCACATCCGGCGGCGATCATGCCCGGCAGGAACAGGCGACAGCCACGCACCACGCCCATCAGGTTCACGTCCAGTGCGTTTTTCCACTCGGCCGGCGTGGTGTCGACCATCGCGCCGCCGGTGGCGATGCCGGCATTGTTGATGAGCACGTCCAGGCCACCCCAGTCGCGGGCGATGCGTTCGTGCACCTGTTCCATCGCGTCGTCGCTGGCGACGTTGGCGGCCATGGCGAGATGGCCTTCACCGGCGAGCGCGGCGCGGGTCAGTTCCGCGCGCGTTGCGTCCAGGTCGATGCAGGCGACCTTGTCGCCGGCCCGTGCATAACGATGCGCAAGCGCCTGGCCCAGGCCACTGCCCGCCCCCGTGATCAAGACCCGCCGCTGCCCCATCGTGTCGCTCCGGTGTGCCGGGCCCCGGCCGGGGCCTGTGCTAGATTCCCGAGCATATCAATCCTGCCGTTAACCCCTTGTCCCCGGAGCCTTTCGTGACCGACCCCCTGTTCAACCTTGCCGGGAAAACCGCCCTGGTGAGCGGCGCCTCGCGCGGCATCGGTGAAGCCACCGCCCACCTGCTGGCCGCCCACGGCGCGCACGTCATCTGCACCAGCCGCAAGCTCGAGGGCTGCGAGGCCGTGGCCGGCGCCATCCGCGAAGCCGGCGGCTCCGCCGAGGCGCACGCGGTGCACGTCGGCGACACGGCCGCGATCGACGCCCTGTTTGAAACGCTCGACGGCGCTGGCCGGCGCGTTGACATCCTGGTCAACAACGCCGCCGCCAATCCCTACTTCGGCCCGGCCGTGGACATGAGCCTCGACGCCTACGAAAAAACCGTGGAAGTGAACCTGCGCGGCTATTTCTGGACCACGTTGCAGGCGGCCCGGCGGATGAAGGGCCACGGCGGCGCCATCGTCAACGTCGCCTCGGTCAATGCCGAACGCGCGGCGCCCGGGCAACTGGTGTATTCGATGACCAAGGCCGGCATCGTCAACATGACCGAGGGTTTCGCCAAGGAGCTCGCGCCGATGGGCGTACGCGTGAACGCGGTGCTGCCCGGCCTGACGGATACCAAGTTCGCCTCGGCCCTGACCGGCAATCCCAAGATCATGGACATGATGCTGCGCCTGATCCCGCTGGCGCGCATGGCGCAGCCGGGCGAGATCGCGCCGGCCGTGCTGTTCCTCGCCTCGCCCGCCGCGTCCTACCTCACCGGCGCCTCGCTGCCGGTGGATGGCGGTTACCTCGCCTGAGGAGCTCCCCATGATCGACCTGCATTACTGGCCGACGCCCAATGGCCACAAGATCACGCTGTTCCTGGAGGAGACCGGGCTGGCGTACCGGATCCTGCCGGTGAACATCGGCGCCGGCGACCAGTTCAAGCCGGAGTTCCTCGCCATTTCGCCCAACAACCGGATGCCCGCGATCGTCGATCATGCACCGGCCGACGGCGGCGAGCCGGTGAGCGTGTTCGAATCGGGCGCGATCCTGCTCTACCTCGCGGAAAAGACCGGCCAGCTGCTGCCTTCGGCGGCACGCGAACGCAAGACGGTGCTCGAATGGCTGAACTGGCAGATGGGCGGATTCGGGCCGATGCTGGGCCAGAACCACCACTTCAGCCGTTACGCCCCGGAGAAGATTCCCTACGCCATCGACCGCTACCAGCGCGAGGCCAACCGGCTCTATGGCGTGCTCGACCGCCGCCTGGCCGGCCTGGAATTCATTGCCGGCGATGCCTTGTCCATTGCCGACCTGGCCTGCCATCCCTGGGCGCACGCCCATGCCTGGCACCATGTCGACCTGGCCGGCCTCCCGGAGGTCCGGCGCTGGCACGATGCCCTTGCCGCCCGTCCCGCATTCGCCCGTGCCTACGCGCTCGAGGACCAGTACCAGCGCCCCACCGAAATGACCGAGGAGGCGCGCAAGCACCTGTTCGGCCCCACGCCCTGATGACGCCATGAAGACCCTGCTGCTGATCGCTGCCATGACCCTTGCCCCTGCCGCCCATGCCGACAAGCTGACGCTCGAAGCCATCACCGGCGACAAGCCGCTGTCCGGCCCGAGCCTGATGAAGCCGGCGATCTCGCCCGACGGCACGCGCGTCACCTTCCTGCGCGGCAAGCAGGACGACCGCTTCCAGCTCGACCTGTGGGAATACGACATCGCCAGCGGCGAAACCCGCCGCCTGGTCGATTCGAAGGTGGTCCTGCCGGGCGAGGAGACGCTTTCGGACGAAGAAAAGGCGCGCCGCGAACGCCAGCGCATCGCTGCTTTCAGCGGCATCGTCGATTACCAGTGGGCGCCTTCGTCGCAAGCCCTGCTCTTCCCCCTGGGCGGCGAGCTCTACCTGTATGAGCTGGGCAAGGACGTCGCCGACCCGGTGCGCAAGCTGACCTCGGGCACGGGCTTCGCCACCGACCCGAAGGTGTCGCCGGGCGGTGGCTACGTCGGCTTCGTGCGCGACCGGAACCTGTGGGTGATCGACCTGGCGACGGGCCGGGAACTGCAGCTCACCGAGGACGGCAGCGAGACCATCGGCAATGGCGTGGCGGAATTCGTCGCCGACGAGGAAATGGACCGGCATACCGGCTACTGGTTTGCCCCGGACGACTCGGCGGTCGCCTTCACCCGCATCGACGAATCGCCGGTGCCGGTGCAGAAGCGCTACGAGATGTACGCCGACCGCACCGAGGTCGTGCAGCAGCGCTACCCGGCCGCGGGTGATCCGAACGTGCGCATCTCCCTGCACGTGGCGGACCTGGCGTCCATGCGTCCTGGCAAGGCGGGCGTGGATCGCCCGGCGAAGCTGTCCATCGCCGACGTCGACCTGGGCAAGGAAACCGACATCTACCTGCCGCGCGTGCAGTGGCGTGCGCCCGGAGTGCTGACCTTCCAGCGGCAGTCCCGCGACCAGCGCAGCCTCGAACTGGTCGAAACCACGCTGGCGACCGGCAGGCAGCGCGTGCTGCTTGCCGAGACCAGCGACACCTGGATTCCGCTGCACAACGGACTGCGCTTCCTGGACGACGACCGCTTCCTCTGGATCTCGGAACGCAGCGACTTCGAACATCTGCAGCTGCATGCGGCTGATGGTTCCCTCGAGCGCGTGCTGACCTCCGGCGATTGGGTCGTGGACGCCTTGCTGGGCGTGGATGAGTCGGCCGGACTGGCCTACTTCGCCGGCACGAAGGATTCCCCCCTCGAAAAGCATGTCTACGCGGTGCCGCTGGGCGGCGGCGAGCCGCGCCGGCTCAGCAGCGAGCCGGGCATGCACGAGGCCAGTTTCAGTGCCAATGCCGCGGTCTACGTGGACCTGTGGTCCAACCCGTCGACGCCGCCGCAGACCCAGCTGTTCAAGGCCGATGGCAGCAAGCTGGCGACGCTGGTCGCCAACGACCTGGCCGACCCCGCCCACCCCTACGCGCCCTTCCGCGCCGCGCATCGCCCGGTGGAGTTCGGCAGCTTCGAGGCCGCCGACGGCAGCGAGCTCCATTACAGCCTGATCAAGCCCGCCGGCTTCGACCCGGCCCGCAAGTACCCGGTGGTCGTGTACGTCTATGGCGGTCCCGCCGCACAGACGGTCACGCGGGCCTGGCCCGGGCGTTCCGACCACCTGTTCAACCAGTACCTGGCGCAGAATGGCTACGTCGTGTTTTCGCTGGACAATCGCGGCACGCCGCGCCGCGGCGCGAAGTTCGGCGGCGCGCTTTACGGCCGCCAGGGTACGGTGGAAGTCGAGGACCAGGTCGCCGGCGTGCAGTTCCTTCGCAAGCAGCCCTGG
>CAXAYM010000129.1:0-6382 GCA_963973175.1 uncultured Arenimonas sp. | reverse complement strand
GCGCCCGTGCACCGGTACAGCGTGCCCGCCTTCGCCGGCAGGGCGACGGCCAGAAGCAGGCAGGCCAGGAGGGTCGGGCGGGCATCCATGGCGGCGAGGTTTACTCCTTGCCGGGGCAATTGCCAAGGCTTTTGGTCGAAAAATCGCGGCTTTACCCGGGAAACGTCGGCCCCGGGCCGGCCAGGACAGCCGGCGGGCGCTACAATGGCGCCCCCTTCCGGAACGGATTAAACGCCGCCATGCCCGGGACTTCGCCTGCCAAGGGCAAGCTCTACATCAAGACCCACGGTTGCCAGATGAACGAGTACGACTCGGCCCGCATGGCCGACGTGCTCGCCGCCGAACACGGCCTGGAGCTCACCAGCGACGAGGCCGAGGCCGACGTCATCCTGGTCAACACCTGCTCGATCCGGGAAAAGGCCCAGGAAAAGGTCTTCTCCCAGCTCGGCCGCTGGAAGCACCTCAAGAAGGACAAGCCGGTCCTGATCGGCGTCGGCGGCTGCGTCGCCAGCCAGGAGGGCGAAGCCATCCTCAAGCGCGCGCCCTACGTCGACCTGGTGTTCGGCCCGCAGACCCTGCACCGCCTGCCGGCCATGATCGACGCCCGTCGCGCCCAGGGCCGGGCCCAGGTGGACATCAGTTTCCCCGAGATCGAGAAATTCGACCGCCTTCCCGAGCCGCGCGCGGAAGGGCCGACGGCCTTCGTCTCGATCATCGAGGGCTGCAGCAAGTACTGCTCGTTCTGCGTGGTGCCCTACACCCGCGGCGAGGAGGTCAGCCGGCCCTTCGACGACGTGCTGCTCGAATGCGCGCAGCTGGCTGCCCAGGGCGTTCGCGAGATCCACCTGCTGGGCCAGAACGTCAATGCCTACCGCGGCGCCACCGTCGATGGCGACGAGGCCGACCTGGCGCTGCTGATCCGCGCCATCGCCCAGATCGAAGGCGTGGGCCGCATCCGTTACACGACATCGCATCCGGTCGAGTTCACCGACGCGCTGATCGAGGCGCACCGCGACGTGCCGCAGCTGGCCTCCTTCCTGCACCTGCCGGTGCAATCGGGTTCGGACCGCATCCTGGCGGCGATGAAGCGCGGCCACACGGCGCTCGAGTACAAGGCGAAGATCCGCCGCCTTCGCGAGGCGCGCCCCGACATCACCATCAGCTCGGACTTCATCGTTGGTTTCCCGGGCGAATCCGACCGCGACTTCGAGGCAACGATGAAGCTGATCGAGGACATCGGCTTCGACCAGAGTTTCTCCTTCGCCTATTCGCGCCGCCCCGGCACGCCGGCCGCGAACCTGCACGACGAAGTGGCGGCCGATGTCGCCAGCGCCCGCCTGCAGCGCCTGCAAGCCGCCATCAACGACAACGCCCGGCGTTACGCCGAAGCCATGGTGGGCACCGTGCAGCGCGTGCTGGTGGAGGGCCCCAGCGCCAAGGACCCGAACGAGCTGACCGGCAAGACCGAAAACATGCGCAACGTGAACTTCCCCGGCGGCAAGCGCCTGGTCGGCCAGTTCATCGACGTGCGCATCACCGAAGCCCGCACCAACTCCCTGCGCGGCGAAGTCGTCGTGTCCGCCGAGGCCGCATGAGCAAGCACAGGACACATCGGGATTTCGTACTCGAGCCGCAGGACGTCGAGCGGCTGGCGAACCTGGCCGGTCCCTTCGACGAGCACCTGCGCCAGGTCGAATTGCGCATGGGCGTGGAAATCGCCAACCGCGGCCACGTCTTCCGCGTCACCGGCGACGAAAAAGCCGTCGAGGCGACCGAGAAACTGCTGCACGCGCTGTACGAGGAAACCGCGACCGAGACCCTCGACCCGCACAAGCTGCACCTGCGCATGGGCGAGTCCAGCCTCGACCACATCGACGACGGCTTCGCGCCCCAGGAAGTCGCCATCCGGGTCAAGCGCGGCACCATCCGCGGACGCGGCGACAACCAGCAGAAGTACCTGCACGCCATCGCCACCCACGACATCAACTTCGGCATCGGGCCGGCCGGCACCGGCAAGACCTTCTTGGCCGTGGCCATGGCGGTCGAGGCCCTTAACGAGAGCCGCGTGCAGCGGGTGCTTCTGGTTCGCCCGGCGGTCGAGGCCGGCGAAAAGCTCGGCTTCCTGCCCGGCGACCTGAGCCAGAAGGTCGATCCCTACCTGCGCCCGCTCTACGACGCGCTGTACGAAATGCTTGGCGTCGAAAAGGTCGCCAAGCTGCTCGAACGCAACGTCATCGAAGTGGCGCCGCTGGCCTACATGCGCGGCCGCACGCTCAACGATGCCTTCGTCATCCTCGACGAGGCCCAGAACACCACCATCGAACAGATGAAGATGTTCCTGACCCGCATCGGCTTCGGCAGCACGGCGGTCGTGACCGGCGACCTGAGCCAGATCGACCTGCCCAAGCACCAGAAATCCGGCCTTCGCGACGGCATCGACGTGCTTCGCGGCGTGGACGGCATCAGCTTCACCTTCTTCACCGCCCGCGACGTGGTCCGCCACCCGCTGGTGGCGCGCATCGTCCGGGCCTACGATGCCCGGGACGGCAAGGAGTCGCAGGAATGAGCCGGACCCCGCTGGACCTGGACGTGAGCGTCAGCTACGGGCTGCCCCGCAAGGGCCTTCCGGCCGCCACGAGTTTCCGGCGCTGGGCGGAGGCCGCGGCGCAGGGCCGCATCCGTCGCGGCGACCTGGCGATCCGGGTCGTGGACGCCAAGGAAGGGCGCGCGCTGAACCGCCACTACCGGGGCAAGGACTACGCCACCAACGTGCTCAGCTTCCCGGTCGAGCTGCCCGAGGGCGTGGACCTGCCGATGCTGGGCGACCTGGTCATCTGCGCGCCCGTGGTCGCCCGCGAGGCGAAGGAACAGGGCAAGCCCCTGGCCGCCCACTACGCCCACCTCACCGTGCACGGCGTGCTGCACCTGCTGGGCCTGGACCACGAGGACGAGCGCGAGGCCGAGGCCATGGAGCTGCTCGAGCGCGAAATCCTGGCCGGCCTGGGCATCCCCGACCCCTACTGAGCCCCAGCGGGAGGGACTTCAGTCCCGATTCCCGCCGATCGGGACTGAAGTCCCTCCCACAACCCGGTTAAACTCGGGTTTCCGCCCCCTTGGCGCCCCTGAACCCAGAAATGTCCGAAGATTCCCCTAGTAGCCCGCCGGAACGCCGCTCGTGGCTTGAACGCCTGAGCCAGGCCTTTTCCGGCGAACCCGAAACCCGCGAGGACCTGGTCGAGATCCTTCGCGAGGCCCAGGCCAACGGCCTGGTCGAGGCCGACACCCTGAAGATGCTCGAAGGCGCCCTGTCGGTGTCCGAACAGCAGGTCGGCGACATCATGGTGCCGCGTTCGCAGATGGTGTCCCTGCCCATCGACGCGAAGTTCCTTGACCTGATGAACCTGGTGGTCGAGTCCGGCCACTCCCGCTTCCCGGTGCACGGCGAGGACCGCGACGAGATCCTCGGCATCCTGCTGGCCAAGGACCTGCTGCGCGGCATGGTCAGTGACGGCGGCCCCGGCAGCGTGCGCGAACTGCTGCGCCCGGCCGTGCTGATCCCGGAATCCAAGCGCCTGAACGTGCTGCTCAAGGAATTCCGGCTCTCGCGCAACCACATGGCCATCGTCGTGGACGAACACGGCGGCGTCGCCGGCCTGGTCACGATCGAGGACGTGCTCGAGCAGATCGTCGGCGAGATCGACGACGAACACGACGACGCCGACGAAACCAAGCTCATCGCCGCGCAGGCCGACGGCCAGTACCTGGTGGACGCGCTGACGCCGATCGAGGACTTCAACGAACGGTTCGGCGCCAATTTCCCGGAAGACGAATACGACACCATCGGCGGACTGGTCACGGCGGCCATCGGCCACCTGCCCGAAGCCGGCGAGGAGCTGGCCCTGGGCCGCTTCCACTTCCGCGTCGGCCGCGCCGACCAGCGTCGCGTGCACACCTTCGTGGTCAGCGTGCATGGCGAGGACTGAGGGCCGGCGCCACGGCGCCGGGTGGCTGATTCTCCTGCTGGCCTGGCTGTTGCCGGGCCTGGCCTTGGGCGCGCCGCGCATCGGCGTGCTGACCATGGAGCCGGGCGAGATCTTCTGGGAACGTTTCGGCCACAACGCGATCGTCGTCGACGACCCGGCGGCGCCGGGGCCACTGTCCTACAACTTCGGCTTCTTCGACCTCGACGAACCCGGATTCCACTGGAATTTCATCCGCGGCCGGATGGAATACCGGCTTGAGGTGCTCCCGATGGCCAGCGACCTGGCCTACTACGAACGCGCCGGCCGCGGCGCGGTGATCCAGTGGCTCGACCTCACGCCCGACGAGGCCCGGGCGATGGCCGGGCGACTGGCCGTCAACGCGCGCCCCGAGAACGCCCGCTACACCTACGATTACTACACGGCCAACTGCTCCACCCGCGTGCGCGACGCCGTCGACGAGGCCTTGGGCGGGCAGTTGCGTGCCCAGCTCAGCGGCCGCTCCCAGGGCAACACTTATCGCAGCGAATCGGTGCGGCTGGCCGCGCCCGCGGCCTGGATGGCGCTGGGTTTCCACGTCGGCCTGTCCGGCCATGCCGACCGGCCGCTGTCGCGCTGGGACGAATCCTTCATCCCGATGCGGCTGCGCGACGCCCTGCGCGAGGTGAAGCGCGCCGATGGCCGCCCGCTCGTGCTGGCCGAAGAAAAGCTGCTGCCGCACCGACCGGTGCCGCCGCCAGCGGAAATGCCGCGACTGCGCGGCCAGGCCTTCCTCGCCGGCCTGGCGCTGGCCGTGCTGGTACTGGTCGCCGGCAAGCGCGCGCCGCGTGCGTTGGCGGGCGGTGCCCTGGCCTTCTGGCTCGTGGCGGGCGTGGCCGGCCTGGTGATGGCCTTCATCTGGATTGGCACGTCCCACGTTGCCGGCCACGGCAATGAAAATCTCCTGCTGCTCAGCCCGCTTTGCCTCGGCCTGCTGCCCGGCGCCTGGGCGCGGCTGCGCGGACGGGAACCGTCCCGGCGCTTCCGGGTGCTGCTTTGGGTCGTCGCCGGCAGCGCGGCGCTGGCCGGCTTCCTGAAGTTCCTGCCCTTCCTGCCCCAGCAGAACGTCGAGTGGGTGCTGCTGCTGTTGCCGCTGCACTGGGCCCTGCTGCGCACCATGGACCCCAGGCGGGTGGACGAGGCACAGTAGGGCGCATGGACGCACCTGCCTCCCCCACCGTCGTCAATTGCGTGCGCTACGCCCGCGACGGCAGCCGCAGCGACATCAAGCTCGATGCCATCAGCGACGTGCTTGCGGTGGACGACGGCAGCTTCGTCTGGGTCGGCCTCTACGAGCCCGCGCCGGAGCTGCTCGACAAGCTGCAGGAAGAGTTCGGCCTCCACGACCTCGCCATCGAGGACGCCCACCACGCCCACCAGCGCCCGAAGATCGAGGCCTACGGCCACTCCCTGTTCATCGCCGTGCACACCGCCCAGGTGCTGGACGGCAAGGTGAGCTTCGGCGAAACCCACATGTTCGTCGGCCCGCGCTTCCTGGTGACGGTCCGGCATGGCACCTCGCTGTCATACAACGGCGTGAGGGCCCGGGTCGAACGCGAGCCGGAGCTTCTGGCGCTGGGGCCCTCCTACGGCCTCTACGCGGTGCTGGATTTCATCGTCGACAACTACCTGCCGATCGTCGATGAGTTCCGCAACCAGCTCAACGCGCTCGAGCAGGACATCTTCGCCGAGACCTTCAGCCGCGACACCGTGCGCAAGCTCTACGACCTCAAGCGCCGGGTGACCACGCTGCGGCTGGCCGTGGCGCCGATGCAGGACATCACCGGGCAGCTGACCCGCGTGCATTCCCAGCTGGTCGGCGAGGAAATGCGCCTCTATTTCCGCGACGTGTACGACCACACGCTGCGGGTGAACGACGCCACCGACACCCTGCGCGAGATGCTGACCGCGGCGATGTCGGTGAACCTGGCGCTGGTGACCGTCTCCCAGGGCGAGGTGGTCAAGCGCCTCGCGGGCTGGGCCGCCCTGCTGGCGGCGCCGACCCTGGTGGCCAGCTGGTACGGCATGAACTTCCCGCACATGCCCGAGTTCGCCACGCGCCTGGGCTACCCCCTGGTGGTGGGCGTGACGGCGGCCGTCGTCGCCGGCCTGTTCATCATGCTGCGCCGGGCCAAATGGATCTGATCCGGGGCGGCGCAGCTTGACAGAGGTCAAGGCGTCCACCGGCCCGGGCCGGCACGATGCCTGCCATGGCCGCCATCCCTCCCTTCGACGCCGACTTGCTCCGCCGCTACGACCGGCCGGGTCCGCGCTACACGTCCTACCCGACCGCGCCGCAGTTCAAGCCCGGCTTCGGCGCCGCGGACTTCTACACCCAGATCAAGACCAGCTACTCGGCGGGT
>CAXAYM010000128.1:0-6421 GCA_963973175.1 uncultured Arenimonas sp. | reverse complement strand
TCCCCCGCGAGCGGGGGAGGGGGCCGGAGCCGACGCCGCCGTCACCTCGGCGCCGGGCACCGTCCTGGCCATCCTCACTGCCGACTGCCTTCCGGTCGTCTTCGCGGCGGACGATGGCGGCGAGATCGGTGTCGCCCATGCGGGCTGGCGCGGCCTGGCCGCGGGGGTACTGGAAGCCACCGTCGCCGCCATGCGTACGCCGGCGGCACGACTGCGGGCCTGGCTGGGCCCGGCGGCCGGCCCGGCCCGCTACGAAGTTGGCAGTGAAGTCCGCGATGCCTTCCTCGCGGCCGATGACGGGGCCGGGTCGGCATTCACCGCCACGCGTCCCGGCCATTGGCTTGTCGATCTCCCCGCACTGGCGCGACGCCGGCTGGCCGCGCTCGGCCTCACCGACGTGCACGGCGGCGGCCTGTGCACCATCGCCGATCCCGCGCGCTTTTATTCCCACCGCCGCGATGGCCGCAGCGGCCGCCTGCTGACCCTGGCCTGGCGCGAAATTTCCTGACTTCCGGCAGGATGCCGGGCGACAGTCACCGTGCGAAGGTGCCTCCCTCATCCCCCCTCGACCGGAGCCTTGCCGATGCCACGATCCTTCCTGTCCCTGCTGCTGGGCCTGACGCTGGCGCTGCCGGCGCTTGCCGCGGCCAACACCCCGGCCGAAGCCGAAGCCCTGCTCAAGGATCGTGATCCGAGGGCGGCCGAGGTGGTCGCGGCGCTGGCGAAGGCCCGGCCGGGGGATCGCGACGTGCGCATCCTGCAGATCCGCGCCCTTCTGCAGCAGCGCGGCAAGTCCGAACAGGCGCTTGAGCTGGCCGAGTCGCTGGCCGACGACGAGCCCGACTACGGCCCGGCCCACCTGTGGCTGGGCAATGCCTACGGCAACCGCATCGGCCAGGTGGGCAAGTTCAGCCAGGCCACGATGGCGCCAAAGCTGCGCCGCGCCTTTGAACGCGCGCTGGAGCTCGATCCAAACCTTCATGAGGCGCGCACCGCCCTGCTCGAGTACTACCTGCAGGCGCCCGCCATCGTGGGCGGCAGCGTCGCCAAGGCGAAGGCGCAGGCCGCCGAACTCCAGCGCCGCGACCCGCCGCGTGGCCACTACGCCCTCGGCCGCGTGGCCCAGCACGAGGAACGCCTCGACGAGGCCCGCCGGCATTATCTTGCCGCTTACGCGGCGCGTCCCTCCAATGCCGTCTACCGGATGTCCGCCGGCATCATCCACCAGGACGCCAAGGACTGGGCCAAGGCCTTCGCGGTGTTCGACCAGTGGACCCGCGAAGAGCCCAAGGCCGCCGGCGCCTGGTACCAGCTGGGCCGCACCGCGGTGCTGTCGGGCCAGCGCCTGGACCAGGGCGTGGCCGCGTTCAAGCGCTTCCTGGCGCTGCCCGAGCAGCCCGGCCAGCCCGAGCACAAACACGCCTGGTACCGCATGGGCCAGGCCCTGGCATTGGCGGGCGACAAGGCCGCGGCGCGGCAGGCCCTGCAGAAGGCCCTGTCGCTGGACCCCGACCTGGCCGAGGCCAAGGCTGAACTCGCCAGGCTCTGATGCTTGAATTCCCCCGCCGGGGCGTCCATCTGGAAGGCATCGGGCGGCGCGCCGCCGCCCCCTGCCATGCAAGGACTTCCCCATGCGGATGGACAAACTCACTTCGCGCTTCCAGCAGGCCCTGAGCGACGCCCAGTCGCTGGCCGTCGGCCGCGACCACAACCTGATCGAACCCGCCCACGTGCTCCAGGCCCTGCTGGACCAGTCCGGCGGCAGCACGCGCCCGATGCTGGCCCAGGCCGGCGTCAACGTGGCCGCCCTGCGCCAGCGCCTGGCCGAGGCCCTCGACAAGCTGCCCAAGGTGACCGGCCAGGAGGGCAACCTGTCGGTCGGCAACGACCTTTCCCGCCTGCTCAACCTCAGCGACAAGCTGGCCCAGCAGCGCGGCGATGCCTTCATCGCCAGCGAACTGTTCGTGCTGGCCTGCCTGGACGACAAGGGCGAGGCCGGCCAGGCGCTCAAGTCGGCCGGTGCGAAGAAGGACGCGATCGAAAAAGCGATCGAAGGACTTCGCGGCGGCGAGAAGGTCGATGACGCCAATGCCGAGGAAAACCGCCAGGCGCTGGAGAAGTACACCATCGACCTGACCGCGCGCGCCGAGTCCGGCAAGCTCGATCCGGTGATCGGCCGCGACGAGGAAATCCGCCGCACCATCCAGGTGCTGCAGCGGCGCACCAAGAACAACCCGGTGCTGATCGGCGAACCCGGCGTCGGCAAGACCGCCATCGTCGAAGGCCTGGCCCAGCGCATCATCAACGGCGAAGTGCCCGAAGGCCTGCGCGGCCGACGCGTGCTGTCGCTGGACATGGGTGCGCTGATCGCCGGCGCCAAGTTCCGCGGCGAGTTCGAGGAGCGCCTCAAGGGCGTGCTCAACGACCTGTCCAAGCAGGAAGGGCAGGTGATCCTGTTCATCGACGAGCTGCACACCATGGTCGGCGCGGGCAAGGCGGAAGGCTCGATGGACGCGGGCAACATGCTCAAGCCGGCGCTCGCGCGCGGTGAACTGCACTGCATCGGCGCGACCACGCTGGACGAATACCGCAAGTACGTCGAAAAGGACGCCGCGCTCGAGCGCCGCTTCCAGAAGGTGTTCGTGGGCGAGCCCTCGGTCGAGGACACCATCGCCATCCTGCGTGGCCTGAAGGAGCGATACGCCGTGCACCACGGCGTCGAGATCACCGATCCGGCGATCGTCGCCGCGGCGACGCTGTCGCACCGCTACATCGCCGACCGCCAGCTGCCCGACAAGGCCATCGACCTGATGGACGAGGCGGCCTCGCGCATCCGCATGGAAATCGATTCCAAGCCCGAGGAAATGGACCGCAAGGAGCGCCGGCTGATCCAGCTCAAGATCCAGCGCGAGGCGCTGAAGAAGGAGAAGGACAAGGAATCGAAGCAGCGCCTGGCCGACCTCGAGGAGGAGATCGGCACGCTCGAGCGCGAGTTCAACGACCTCGAGGAAATCTGGAAGGCAGAGAAGGCCACGCTCACCGGCGCCACGAAGCTGAAGGAACAGCTCGAGCAGGCGCGCCAGGAGCTCGACGCCGCGCACCGCCACCAGGATTTCGCCAAGGCGAGCGAGATCCAGTACGGCCGCATTCCCGCGCTGGAAAAGCAGCTCGCCGCCGCGCAGGAGGTCGAGACCCAGGGCTTCCAGCTGCTGCAGGACAAGGTGACCGCCGAGGAGATCGCCCAGGTGGTGTCGCGCTGGACCGGCATCCCGGTCAGCAAGATGCTCGAGGGCGAGCGCGAGAAGCTGCTGAAGATGGAGGACGCGCTGCACCACCGCGTCGTCGGCCAGCACGAGGCGGTCAAGGCCGTTTCCGATGCCATCCGCCGCAGCCGCGCCGGCCTGTCCGATCCGAACCGGCCCAACGGCAGCTTCCTGTTCCTGGGCCCGACGGGCGTGGGCAAGACCGAGCTGTGCAAGGCGCTGGCCGGCTTCCTGTTCGACACCGAAGACGCCATGGTGCGCATCGACATGAGCGAGTTCATGGAGAAGCACTCCGTGGCCCGCCTGATCGGTGCACCCCCCGGCTACGTCGGTTACGAAGAAGGCGGTTACCTCACCGAAGCGGTGCGGCGCCGGCCCTACAGCGTGCTGCTGCTCGACGAGGTCGAGAAGGCGCATCCGGACGTGTTCAACATCCTGCTGCAGGTGCTCGACGACGGCCGCCTCACCGACGGCCAGGGCCGCACGGTGGATTTCCGCAATACCGTGATCGTGATGACCTCGAACCTGGGCAGCCAGCACATCCAGGAGCTCAGCGGCGAGGGCGACGCGGCCTACGTGCAGATGAAGGCCGCGGTGATGGGCGTGGTGCAGTCGCACTTCCGCCCCGAATTCATCAACCGCCTCGACGAGATCGTGGTCTTCCACCCGCTGGGCCGCGACCAGATCCAGGCCATCGCCCGCATCCAGACGGCCTATCTATCCAGGCGTCTCGCCGAACGGCAGATCGCGCTGGAGATCGACGACTCGGCGCTGGCCCTGCTGGGCAACGTCGGCTTCGACCCGGTCTACGGTGCCCGGCCGCTCAAGCGTGCGATCCAGCAGCAGCTGGAGAACCCGCTGGCCCAGAAGATCCTGGCCGGCGAGTTCGGCCAGGGCGATACGGTGCGCGTGGGTGCCGATGCCGGCACCCTCACCTTCACCCGCAGCTGAGTCCTACAACGGCCGCATCAGGGCGTGCGGGGTTTGCGGAAGGGCGGGGCGGAGAGTGCCATTTCGGCCATGGAGTGGGCCAGTTCCTTTTCGGCCAGCACGGCGCCGTCGGCGCCGTGCCTGAGCAGGTGCCTGACCTCGCCGTCGCTGTGCGCACGGGCGAGGATGGTCATGTCGGGGCGCAGGGCGCGCAGGCGGGCCACCACTTCACCGGCTTCCAGCGGCTGCGGGATGGCCAGGATCACCAGGTTGGCATTCTCCGGCGCCGCTTCGTCCAGGACCCGGGTGTTGGCGGCATTGCCGCGGATGGCCGGGTAGCCCTCGTCGCGGGCCTTCTGCACCAGGTCGGCGTCGTCGTCGAGCACCACCAGCGGCACCTCGCGTTCGCGCAACAGCCGGGCGATCTCACTGCCGACGCGCCCGTAGCCGATCAGGATGGCGTATTCGCCCTGCGGAAGCGGCGGGCCGACCCAGCGTGGCTTGCGGGGCGTGGGCGCGACGTCTGCCGCCTCCTGGGCACGCCGCGCCTGCCACAGGTCCAGCCAGCCGAAGATCAGCGGATTGGCGATGATCGACAGCAGCGAACCCGCCAGAACCAGGTCGCGGCCTTCCTCGGGCAGGATCTGCAGCGATACGCCCAGCGTCGCGAGGATGAAGGAGAACTCGCCGATCTGCGCCAGGCTCGCGGAAATCGTCAGGGCCGTGTCGCTGGGATGCCGGAAGGCGCGCACGATCAGGTAGGCCGCCGCGGACTTGCCGACCACGATGATCAGGAAGGTCGCCAGCACCGGGATCGGCTGCTCGACCAGGATCATCGGGTCGAACAGCATGCCCACGGACACGAAGAAGAGCACCGCGAAGGCGTCGCGCAGCGGCAGCGAGTCGGAAGCCGCCTTGTGGCTCAGGTCGCCGTTGAGCAGCATGCCGGCGAAGAAGGCGCCCAGCGCGAAGGACACGCCGAACAGCTTGGCCGAGCCGAAGGCCACGCCCAGCGCGATCGCCAGTACCGACAGCGTGAACAGCTCGCGTGAGCCAAAACCCGCCACCTTCTCGAGCATCCACGGGATCGCGCGTTTGCCCACGATCATCATCACCGCGACGAAGGCGCTGACCTTCAGGAAGGTCCAGCCCAGCGAACCCAGGATCGAGCTGGTGCCGGCCCGCCCGTCGCCGTCGCCCGCACCCAGCGCCTCGGCCAGGGCCGGCAGCAGCACCAGCGCGGCGACCATCACCAGGTCCTCGACGATCAGCCAGCCGACGGCGATCTTGCCGCGTCGGGTTTCGAGCAGGCGCCGGTCCTCCATGGCCCGGAGCAGCACCACGGTGCTGGCCACCGACAGCGCCAGGCCGAAGACGATGCCGTGCAGGGTCGGCCAGCCGAGGAACCAGGCCAGGCCCCAGCCCAGCAAGGTTGCCACCGAGATCTGCACGATCGCGCCGGGGATGGCGATCGTCTTGACCTCCAGCAGGTCCTCGACCGAGAAGTGCAGGCCGACGCCGAACATCAGCAGGATCACGCCGATCTCGGAGAGCTCCATCGCCAGCGAAGGGTCGGCCACGAAGCCCGGCGTGAACGGCCCGACCAGGATGCCCGCCACCAGGTAACCCACGATCGGCGACAGCCTGAGCCGGTGCGCCAGGGTGCCCAGCACGAAGGCCAGCACCAGGCCCATGGCCAGCAGGGCGATCAGGGGCGTGTCGTGGGGCATGCGGGGTCCTCGCCGGGGGGACTGATAGACTACCCGACCTTTCAAGCAGCGCCCGACATGATCGCCTTCCGCAACTTCGCCCTGCGCCGCGGGGAACGCCTGCTGCTCTCGCAGGTCGACCTGGCCCTGCACGCCGGCTGGCGGGTGGGCGTGATCGGCCGCAATGGCTGCGGAAAGTCCAGTCTTTTCGCCGCCATCCTCGGCGAGGTCGAGGCCGACCAGGGCGACATCGACCTGCCCGGAAAAGTGCGCATCGCCTGGGTGGCGCAGGAAACGCCGTCGCTGCCCGACCCGGCCATCGACTACGTGCTGTCGGGCGACACCGAGGTGCACGCCGTACTGCAGGCCGAGGCCGCCGCCACCGCCGCCGAAGACTGGGACGCGGTCGCCGAGGCCCACCAGAAACTCGCCGAGATCAACGGGTACGACGCGACGGCGCGCGCCGGACGGCTGCTGCACGGCCTGGGATTCCCGCCCGAGACCCACGGCAAGCCGGTG
>CAXAYM010000127.1:0-6467 GCA_963973175.1 uncultured Arenimonas sp. | reverse complement strand
GGCCGCCGGTTTCCTGTTCAGAAAGCCGCATCGAACTCCACCGTGCCCTGCACGCCGACCTGGTAGGCGGAAACGCGGCGTTCGAAGAAGTTCGCCAACTCCTGCACGTCCTGCAGGTCCATAAAGGGGAACGGGTTGCGGGCCCCGAAGTGCTTGGGCAGGCCGAGCTGGGACAGGCGCTGGTCGGCGCAATATTCCAGGTATTGGCGCATGTCGCGCGGCGACATGCCGGCCACGCCGCCCGAGAGCACGTCGTCGGCGAAGGCGCATTCGCAGTCGACCGCCTCGCAGAGCATCTGCACCACCTGCTGCCGGAGCGCGTCGTCGAACAGATCGGGCTCTTCCTCGCGTGCGGTGCGGATGACCTCAAAGGCGAAGGCCATGTGTCCGCTTTCGTCGCGGAACACCCAGTTGGTGCCACCGGCAAGGCCATGCAGCAGCCCGCGAGAACGCAGGTAGTACACGTAGGCAAACGCGCCGAAGAAGAACAGACCCTCGATGCAGGCGGCGAAGCACACCAGGTTGAGCAGGAATTGCCGGCGCTGGGCCTTGGTGTCCAATCGCCGCAGGTCCTGCACGCTGTCCATCCAGCGGAAGCAGAACGCGGCCTTCTTGCGGATGGAAGGAATGTTCTCCACCGCTGCGAAGGCCCGCGCACGGGCATCCGGATCCGGCAGGTAGGTGTCGAGCAGGGTGAGGTAGAACTGCACGTGCAGCGCCTCCTCGTACAGCTGCCGCGACAGGAACAGGCGCGCCTCGGGGGCGTTGATGTGCTGGTAGAGGTTGAGCACAAGGTTGTTGGCCACGATCGAGTCGCCGGTGGCGAAGAACGCAACCAGGCGTTCGATCAGGTGCCGCTCGGCCGGGCCCACCTTGTTCCTGAGGTCGTGGGTGTCGAGCGAAAAGTCCACTTCCTCAACCGTCCAGGTGTTGCGGATCGCGTCGCGGTACATCTCGTAGAACTTCGGATACCGCATGGGCCGCAGCGTCAGGCTGAAGCCGGGGTCGAGCAGGCGGGCGGCGGTCACTGGCAGGCCTCGCAGGTTTCGGGGTTTTCGAGCGAACACACCACCGCCGCCGCGGCCGCCGGCGCGTCGACCGTGGTCTTGGCGATGCGGGTGGCGGGCCGGGAGCGCAGGTAGTAGGTGGTCTTGATGCCCTTCTTCCAGGCATACATGTACATGGACGACAGCGCGCCGATGTTGGGTGATTCCATGAACAGGTTCAGCGACTGGCTCTGGTCGATGTAGGCCCCGCGATCGGCGGCCATGTCGATCAGCGAGCGCATCGGCAGCTCCCACACCGTCCGGTAGACGGCGCGAAGTTCGGCCGGGATCTCGCCGATGCCCTGGACCGAGCCTTCGGCCAGCTTGATGCGGTCACGCAGCTCCGGGGTCCACAGCCCCAGCTGCTTGAGCTCGGCGACCAGGTGCCTGTTCACCTGGAGGAAGTCGCCGGACAGGGTTTCGCGCTTGAACAGGTTGCTCACCTGCGGCTCGATGCATTCGTAGCAGCCGGCGATCGAGGCGATCGTGGCGGTGGGCGCGATCGCCACCAGCAGCGAGTTGCGCAGGCCGTGTTCGCGGATGCGCTCGCGCAGCGCATCCCAGCGGGCCGGCTCGGACGGGCTGACGCCCCAAGCGTCGAACTGCAGCTCGCCGTGGGCGGCGCGGGTGTCGTCGAAGTTCGGGTGGCGGCCGCGCTCCTGGGCCAGTTCGCAGCTGGCCTCGAGCGCGTGGAAGTAGATGGCCTCGGCGATGCGAGCCGACAGCGCCCGCGCCGCCTCGGAATCGAAGGGCAGGCGCAGGCGGAAGAACACGTCCTGCAGGCCCATGCAGCCCAGGCCGACCGGCCGCCAGCGCAGGTTGCCGCGGCGCGCCGATTCGATCGGGTAGAAGTTGAGGTCGATGACGCGGTCGAGCTGGCGAACCGCCAGGCGCACGGTGTCGGCCAGCTTGTCGAAGTCGACGCCGTGTTCGTCCAGGTGCTGGCCGAGATTGATCGACCCGAGGTTGCACACGGCCGTTTCGTCCGCGCTGGTGACCTCCAGGATCTCCGTGCACAGGTTGGACAGGTGGATGACATTGCCGTCCCGCGCGGTCTGGTTGCTGGCGCGGTTGCACTTGTCCTTGAAGGTCATCCAGCCGTTTCCGGTCTGGGCCAGGGTGCGCATCATCCGGGCGTAGAGCTCGCGCGCCGGCAGCGTACGCACGGCCAGTCCGGACTTTTCGGCCTGTTCGTAGGCGGCGTCGAAGGCTTCACCGAACAGGTCGGTGAGCGTGGGCACCGCCTTGGGGTCGAACAGCGACCAGGGGCCGTCGGCCTCGACCCGGCGCATGAACAGGTCGGGGATCCAGTTCGCCAGGTTCAGGTTGTGGGTGCGGCGGGCGTCGTCGCCGGTGTTGTCGCGAAGCTCCAGGAACTCCTCGATGTCCGGGTGCCACGGTTCGAGGTACACGCAGGCCGCGCCCTTGCGCTTCCCGCCCTGGTTCACCGCGGCCACCGACGAATCGAGCGTCTTGAGCCAGGGCACGATGCCGTTGGAATGGCCGTTGGTGGACCGTATCAGCGAGCCGCGCGAGCGCACCCGCGTATAGCTGACGCCGATGCCACCGCTGAACTTCGACAGCTGGGCGATGTCGCCGTAGCGGCGGTAGATCGATTCCAGCGAATCCTGCGGGGAGTCGAGCAGGAAGCAGCTCGAGAGCTGTTCGTGCGTTGTGCCGGCGTTGAACAGCGTCGGCGAGCTGGGCAGGTAGTCGAGCCGGGCCATGCGCTGGTACAGCGCCAGCGCCTCGGGCACGTCCTGGCTGAGCGCGCAGGCGATGCGCAGGAAAAATTGCTGCGGGGTTTCGATGACCGTGCGCGCGGTGGGGTGGCGCAGCAGGTAGCGGTCGTAGAGCGTGCGCAGGCCGAAGTAGTCGAAACGGCGGTCGTGGCCGGCATCCAGGGCGTCGTTGAGCTTGCGGGCATTGGCCTGCACGAAGTCGAGCAGCCGGCTGTTCACCAGGCCCAGCTCGTGCCCGCGCGCGACCGACTGCGAAAAGGCGTGGATTTCCTGACCCGTTACTTCCTTGGTGATGCATTCGGCCAGCAGGCGGGCGGCCAGGCGGCCGTACTCGGGTTCTTCGGCCGTCAGCAGCGCGGCGGTGCGGATGGACAGTTCGTCGAGCTCGCGCGTGCTGGCACCGTCGTACAGGCCCGAGATGGTGCGGGTGGCAACGCGCATGGGGTCGACCGCGTAGAGCTCGTCGCACTGCCGCGTCACTGCACGCACGATCTTGTTGAGGTCGACGGGCTCGCGGCGGCCGTTGCGTTTGGTGACGGTCATGCCCAGCGTGGCGGCGGGCGGGGTGAGGGTGAACTGCGGCGCGTCGGCGTCGGCAGGCGCGTCGAGGACTTCGTGGTTCATGGGCTTCTCCGGTGCATGGCGCACGGCCGCCGCCCTTCCCTCGGAGGACGACGCGGGCGTTCAAGGCACCGGGAGGATGGAATACGGGTGTCGCAGGGACCGAGACGCGGCGCCACGACACCGGCGCCGTCTCCCCCCGGAGACCTCTGGGCCGGTCACCGCGCGTCGTGCTTCGCGCGGCTGTCGGCAGGTCTTCGGACTCGTGGACGCGAGGCGGGCGCCTCTCCTACTGGCCGTCGCTTCCCGGGACCCCAGGTCCCAGTGCTCTATGACGGCGGTCGTTTCCACATACCGCTGCGGGGCAGTGCCGGATTCGAACCGGCTTCCCTATTAACCCAAGCGCTTGTGGCACCCGGGACCGACGACCACAAGATAGTGGGGGAGGCCTGGTCCGTCAATTCACTTCGTGCAGGTAATCGAGCGCCACCTGCAGCAGCGTGCGCGTGCCGACTTTCAACGCCTGTTCGTCCAGGAAAAACTCCGGCGAGTGGTTCGACGGGGCCTTCATCGGGTCCTGGCCGGGCGGCGTGGCGCCGACGAAGTAGAAGAAGCCGGGCACTTCGTTGGCGTAGTAGCTGAAGTCCTCGGCGCCCATGGTCAGGTCCATCTCGATGACGTTGTCGGCGCCGACCACCTTTTCCAGGCTCGGCACCATGCGCATCGTCAGCGCCGGGTGGTTGATGGTGACCGGATTGCCCTTGGTGTCGGGCACCTGGGCGACGGCGGTCGCGCCGTGCGCGTGCGCGACGGACTCGGAGACGTTCTTGAGGTCGGCGAACACCTGCTGGCGCATGTCCTCGTCGAAGGTGCGGATGGTGCCCACCAGCTCCACTTCGTCGGGGATGATGTTGTAGCGGATGCCGCCCTTGATGGCGCCGAAGCTCACCACCACTGGCTGCTTCGAGATGTTCTGGCGCCGGCTGACGATGGTCTGCGCCGTGCCGATGACGTCGGCCGCGGCCACGATCGGATCGACGCCGCCCCAGGGCCGCGAGCCGTGCGTCTGCCGGCCCTTGATGACAATGTTGAAGCGATCCGAGGCCGCCATCAGCGGGCCGCTGCGGTAACCGACGGTGCCGGCGTTGAGCGTGCTGAACACATGCAGGCCGAACACGGCCTCGGGCTTGAAACGTTCGAAGATGCCCTGCTTCAACATCTCCTCGGCGCCGCCTTCCTCGCCGTCCGGCGGGCCTTCCTCGGCCGGCTGGAAGATGAAGAGCACTTCGCCGGCCAGTTCATCTTTCACCGACGCCAGCGCTTCGGCCACGCCCATCAGGATGCCGGTGTGGGCGTCGTGACCGCAGGCGTGCATCACGCCGGTGGTCTCGCCGCGGAAGGTGGTGGTGACCTTGGAGGCAAACGGCAGGCCAGTGCGCTCGGTCACCGGCAGCGCGTCCATGTCGGCGCGCAGGGCGATGCGCGGGCCGGGTTTGCCGCCGCGCAGCACGCCGGTGACGCCGGTGGTGGCGATGCCCGTGCGCACGTCTTCGAAACCCAGCGACCGCAGGTGCTCGGCGACCAGCGCTGCTGTGCGGGTTTCGCGGTTCCCCAGCTCGGGATGCTGGTGGATGTCGCGTCGCCAGGCCTGCACCTTGGCGTCCACCGCCGCCGCCAGTGTTTCGGCATCGGGTGCTTGCGCGAAAGCGGGGCCGCAAAGCGCGGCGGCGAGGGCGGAAACAAGCAGTAAACGGCGCATGGCGATTCCCCTGGATGGCCTGCCGGCGATGCTAGCACGCAGCCCGCGCCGGCCCGTGGCACTCCCGGGCGCCGGACTGCGTTCTACAAGACATTGCACCCGGGAGCCCGCCATGCGCCTGAACTTGTTCCTGATGGTTTTGCTGCTGCTAGCCCTGCCCGGCGCGACGCTTGCCCAGACGGCAAAGGAAAAGCCGCGGGTCGAGGCCGAAAAACCCGCTGCCGCGGCGACGCTGCGGCCCGGCGTCGCCCGGCAGATGAAAGTGCCGGCCACCGCGCAGCAGGAGGCCTTCCGGCGCGCGGTCGGCGTACGTGGCGGCGTGTCCTTCGAGAAGCTCCGGGCGATGCGCCTGCAGGCCGAGCGTGACGCCGCACGCGGTCGCCACGGCCCGGAAGCCATCGTCCCGCAGAACGACCGCGACTACCGCCGCCAGCCCGCCGACTGCGACGATCGCGACCGCAGCGTGCACCCGGGCCAGGTGGAGGTCTGCAACTTCAAGGACGACAACTGCGATGGCAGCGTCGACGAAGGCGTGACCTGGACCGTCTGGCGCGACCAGGACGGCGACGGTTTCGGCGACCCGGACCAGCGCGTGCTCACCTGCCCGGTCGGCGAGGCGCTGGCCAACGTTGCGCTCAACGACCGCGACTGCGACGACACCGACCGTGCCCGCAATCCCAGCCTGGGGACCTGCCCATGAAGCTTTCCATCCAGCGCCTTCTCCTGGCCGCCGTGTTGGTGGCGGCCTGCGTTCCGGGTGCCGCCGCGGAGCGTGAACCCGTACGTGTGCGTGTCGGCGACGATAGTGGCGCCGTCGTACGCACCGCCGTCGTGAAGTGCAGCAGCGATGCCCAGTGCAACGACGGCGTTTACTGCAACGGCGCCGAGCGTTGTGCGCCACGCGACCCGCGCGCCGCACGCAATGGCTGCGTGGCCGGTGCGCCACCCTGCCGCGCAGGCGAAGACTGCCTGGAGGCGGAGGACCGCTGCCGGCTCGGCCCCTGCGAGATGCCCGATGCCGACGGCGACGGTTTTGCCGCGATCGCCTGCGGTGGCAACGACTGCGACGACCAGGACGCCGAGCGCAGTCCCGGCCTCACCGAAATCTGTGATGCCCGGGGCAATGACGAGGACTGCGACCCACTGACGGTGGGCGACCGCGATGCCGACGGCGACGGCTACATCGACGCGATGTGCCGCTGAGCCCGGGGCGAGAGGCACAGCATCAGCGCCATCAGGCTGGCGGCGACCATCCACGCCAGGTAGCGGAAGTCGGCGGACGGCGCGAAAGGCAGCAGCGGCAGTGCCAGCAGCAGCCCGGAAGCGGCCACCGCCGCGGCGAGGCTGTCATGGGCGCCT
>CAXAYM010000126.1:0-6494 GCA_963973175.1 uncultured Arenimonas sp. | reverse complement strand
CGCGCACGATGCGTTCGGTGACATCCAGGCCGCTGATGCCCGGCAGGTGCAGGTCGCACAGCACGACGTCGGGCTGCAGGCGACGAATCTGCGGCAGCGCCTCTTCGCCGGTGGCAGCCTCGCCGATGATCTCGACCGCGCCGCCCTGCTCGAGGATCAGGCGGTAGCCCGTGCGCACCAGCGCGTGGTCGTCCACGATGAATACTCGGATCATTTTCGTCCCTCCCCAGGGTTCGATGCCCACGCTAGGCGAGCCGGCACGGGCGCGGCTATGGCAAGTTGCCGCCTGTTCGCTAGGTTATTTCGTACGTGGCGACAAAGGCGCGAACCTCGTTATCGGCGCCGGACAAGATGCGACACCAATCACCGCATTGGCCCCGCCGCGTCGAAAATGCCTACCGCAGCCAGCGGCGGTGACGGACAGACCTGCCGAGGCCGCGGCCCGACACTGGCCTTCCTTGAATCGGCTCCCATGGCATGCGACCCCGCCTGATCCACCGCTTCGGCCTGCTGGCCCTATCGCTGCTGCTGCCGCTCCTTCTGGTGGGGCTGATGGCACTGTGGGTGCTCGCCCTGACCACGCTCAGCCACCACGACCGCACCCTGGCCTGGGTGCAGGGCACGCCGGCGCAGCTGGCCGCCCTCCGCGAGGCAGTTCTGGCGCATCCAGTGTTCCCGGACGGGGAATTCGCGCCGGACGGATTCGCGGATCACCGGCCCGTCGAATGCGAGTCCGAGAACGTGGCCGTCGGGTTCTCGCGACTGCGCGAATTCGAGCTCACGGCCGCCGGTGCCACGCTCGACGAACTGGTGCGCGCCTCGGGCGTGCGCCGCTGCGATGCCCACGTCTTCATCTTCAATGACCTGCCCAGCCCGCTGGACCCGACGGCCTGGAATGACTCGCTCGTTTCCCTGCTGCTGGCGCTGATCGTACCCACCGGCACCCTGCTGATCGCCTACTTCGGGTTCGGGCAGGCATTCGCCCTGCCCACGCCTTGGCAGCTTCCCCGCCCGCGGCTGCGCACGCTGGCACTGGGCGTCGTCGGCGCGCTTGCCGGACTGGCCGCGGTAAAGGGCATCGACGCCTTGTTCTGGCTGGCCTGGCCGCAAGGGCTCGGCGGAGGCAGCGACCTGTCCGGCCTCGGACCTGATCCCCTGGCCATCCCGATCATCCTGCTGGTGGGGGTTTACACGCCCTTCCTGGAAGAGCTCGCCTTCCGGGCCTGGCTCATCCCGGTGGCCGAACGCGCGGTCGGCCTGGTGCCGGCCTGCGCACTGTCGGCGATCGCGTTCACCGCCATCCACCTGCCCTTCGCCGGCCCCGAGCTGCTGGGCACCCTGGCCCTGGGGGGGGTATTCGCCGGTGTTTACGCGACCACCCGCTCACTGCCCGCCTGCGTGATCGCACACGGTGGCTACAACGTGCTGGCGCTGGGCCTGCACGTATTCATGTCGCCTTGAATGGATTTGTCGCGCAGGACGAAGGTGGCGGAAGAGGTGGGATTCGAACCCACGGAAGGTTTGACCCTTCGCCGGTTTTCAAGACCGGTGCCTTAAACCGCTCGGCCACTCTTCCGGAAACTTTCGGGCTGGCGGCTAAGGAGCCGCGGCGCCCTTCTCGCAGGGCACGCCGCCGGGTGTGCCGCACTTGAGCTTGCTGTCCTGGATCTTCGCCGGCAAGTGCTCGGCAAGGAAATCGATGAAGACGCGCACCGCCGGCAGCAGGCCGCGGCGCGACGGGTAAATGGCGTGGCAGATGCCCTGGGGCAGGCTCCACTGGGGCAGCACGACCTCCAGTTCGCCGTTGCGGATCGCCTCGGCGCAGCTGAGCTCGGGCAGCAGTACCACGCCCAGGCCGTCGCGGGCAGCGGCCAGCAGCAGCGGGAAATCCTGGGCCATCAGCGCCGGGGTCAAGTCGACGCGCTGCACTTGGCCCTCGGGCCCATGCAGGGTCCAGCGCTGGCGGGCGTCGTCGTCGCTCATGCTCAGCGTCGTGTGACCGGCGAGGTCGGCGGGCAGCTGGGGCCGGCCGATGCGGTCGAGATAACGCGGGCTGGCGACCAGCAGCTCGCGCAGCTGGCCAAAGCTGCGAGCCACCATCTCGCTGTCGTCGGTGAGCTGGGAACGCACACGCAGCGCCACGTCGAAGCCTTCCTGGATGACGTCCACCCGCCGGTTGCTCACGTGCAGCTGGATGCGCACCTGCGGATGCGTTTTCATGAACGTCGGCAGCAGCGGCGCCAGCAGTTCCTGGGCCAGGGCCACCGGGCAGCTGACCTTGATCGTGCCGCCCGGCGCCGCCGAGACGCGGTCCACCGCCTCGCGCGCCGCCTGGGCCTCCGCCAGCATGGTCTGGGCATGGCGGTAGACGCTCTGGCCGACCTCGGTGACCGCGAACTTGCGGGTCGAGCGCTGCAGCAGGCGCACGCCCAGTTCGTTCTCCAGCTGGGCGATGCGGCGGCTCAGGCGCGACTTGGGCACGCCCAGCGCACGCTCGGCGGCCGCGAAGCCGCCGTGCTCGACCACCATCGCGTAAAACTGCAGGTCGTTGAGGTCGGGATGGTTCATCCGATGCGCTCCTGGTTGCCCATGTAGGGCCGCAGCACGGCCGGGACTTCGATGCTGCCGTCGGCCTGCTGGTAGTTTTCCATCACCGCGATCAGGGCGCGGCCGACGGCCACGCCGGAACCATTGAGGGTATGCACCGGCTCGGGTTTGCCCGTGGCCGGGTTGCGCCAGCGGGCCTGCATGCGCCGGGCCTGGAAATCACCGCAGTTCGAGCAGCTGCTGATCTCGCGGTAGGTGTCCTGGCTGGGCAGCCAGACTTCCAGGTCGTAGGTCTTGGTGGCCGAAAAGCCCATGTCGCCGGTGCACAGCAGCACCTTGCGGTACGGCAGGCCGAGCTTCTGCAGCACGGCCTCGGCGCAGCCGGTCATGCGCTCGTGTTCGGCGTCCGACTCCTCCGGGCGCGCGATCGAGACCAGTTCGACCTTCTCGAACTGGTGCTGGCGGATCATGCCGCGGGTGTCGCGGCCGTGGCTGCCGGCTTCGGCCCGGAAGCACATCGAATGCGCGGTCATGCGCAGCGGCATGTCGGCGTCTTCGACGATGCTGTCGCGCACGATGTTGGTCAGCGGGACCTCGCTGGTCGGGATCAGGTAGCGGCGGTCGTCGCCGAGTTCGGTGGCGAACAGGTCGTCCTCGAACTTGGGCAGCTGGCCGGTGCCGCGCAGGCTGTCGGCGTTGACGATCAGCGGCACGTTGGTTTCCTGGTAGCCGTGCTCGCCGGCGTGCAGATCCAGCATGAACTGGGCAAGCGCGCGGTGCAGGCGCGCCAGCGGACCGCGCAGCACGGTGAACCGGGCGCCGCTGAGCTTGGCGGCTGTGTCGCCGTCGAGCCAGCCGTCGCGGGCGCCGAGCTCGACGTGGTCCTTCACCGTGAAATCGAAGCTGCGGGGCGTGCCCCAGCGAAGCACTTCCTGGTTGTCCTTTTCATCGGCGCCGGCCGGCACGCTGGCGTCGGGAAGGTTCGGGATGGCCAGGGAGATCGCCTCAAGCTCGCCGCGAAGTTCATCCAGGCGCGCCTCGGAGGCCTTGAGTTCATCACCGATGCCGGCGACTTCGGCCATCAGCGGGGCGACATCCTCGCCCTTGGCCTTGGCCTGGCCAATGGCCTTGGAGCGGGTGTTGCGCAGGTTCTGCAGCTCCTGCGTGCGGCCCTGGATCGCCTTGCGCTCGGCCTCGAGCCGCTCGAACGTGGCCACGTCGAGGTCGAATCCACGGGTCTGCTTCAGGCGCGCGGCGGTGTCGGCGAGATGGCCGCGCAGCAGGTTCGGGTCGAGCATGGGGTCATTCCATAAATGAAACAGGGCGGCGCATTATCGCGCCCCGCCGGACGCCGGTGCAACGAAAATCATGGCGATTCCGGCGCCTTGGGCGCATGCTGTCGCCCGCCGGGCCGCGCATCCGCGCGGCGGCATCACGGAGCATCACCATGGCCAAGGGCCTGAACCAGAAAAAGAACGAGAAGAAGAAGCCGGAGAAAACCCCGAAGGAAAAGCGCGCCGAGAAGGACCTGAAGAAGGCCGCCCGCAAGTCATGAGCGAACCGGTCCGCCTGGCGCGGCGCGTGGTCGAGCTCTTCGGCTGCACGCGCAGCGAGGCCGAACGTTTCGTGCAGGGCGGCTGGGTCACCGTGGACGGCGTGGTCGTCGAGGCCCCGCAGCATCCGGTCACCACGGAAGTGGTGGCCCTGCTTCCCGACGCCCGTCCCGACCCCGCCGAGCCGGCGACGATGCTGCTGCACAAGCCGGCCGGCTACGACCCCGGTCCGGGTGCGAACCCGGCCGAGTCCCTGGTGGTGCCCGCGAACCGCTGGGCGGACGACCCCTCGGGCTGGCGCCTGCTGCAGCGCCATTTCCCGCGCCTGCAGCCGGCGATGCCGCTGCCTGTGGAAGCCAGCGGCCTGATGGTCTTCAGCCAGGACGGCCGGGTGCTGCAGAAGCTCAAGCAGGATGGCGAACGCCTCGAGCAGGAATTCAACGTCGACGTGGACGGCGAGCTGGCCCCCTACGGCTGGAACCGCCTGACCGGCGGCACCAGCTTCCAGGGCTGGCCGGTGGCGCCTTTCCGCGTCAGCTGGCAGAGCGAACAGCGCCTGCGGTTTGCGATCAAGGGCGTGCGGCCGGGCCTGCTCGAGCACCTGTGCGCGGAGGTCGGCCTGAAGGCCACCGCCATCCGCCGCCTGCGCATCGGCCGCGTGGGCCTGTCGAAAATGCCGGTCGGGCAGTGGCGTTACCTGCCGGTGCTCGAACGCTTCTGAGGCCGGCTCAGGCCGGTCGCAACCAGCTTGCGAGGCGCGCGCCGGCCCAGACCAGCGCCAGTCCGCCCACCAACGTGATCGCGAGATAAGCCAGCATCGCGCCGGGCCGGGCGCTGCGGGCATACACCAGACACTCGAGCATCAGCGCCGAATACGTGGTCAGGCCGCCGAGCACGCCCACCACCAGAAAGGCCCGTGCAAACGTCGCCCCCGAGCCCCGCCCCTCGAGCCAGATCAGCAGGAAGCCCGCCGCCAGGCTGCCCAGCAGGTTCACCGCCAGCGTGCCCCAGGGCAGGCCGTCGCCGAACTGCCGCAGCAGCCAGCCGCCGATGAGGTGCCGTCCGCCGGCGCCGAGCGCACCGCCCGCCATCACCAGCCAAAGCAGGGTCCAGTTCATGGCGAAAGACTAATCGAAACCGGAGGCCAGAAGCTTGTAGGCTTTGCGGCCACGCCGAACGCCACGGACTTCCATGCGCCTGTCCCTCCTGCTGCTGTTGACCACCGCCCTGCCCGCCTTCGCCGCCGAGCCGCTTGCCACCGTGGCCGAACGATCCGGCTTCAGCCACACCGGCCGTTACGCCGAAGTCGAAGCGCTGTGCGAAGGCTTCGCCGAGCGCTACCCCAAGGCCGTACGCTGCTTTGACTTCGGCACCACGCCGCAGGGCCGGCCGATGAAGGCGCTCGTGGCGTCCACCTCCGGCGCGCTCGACCCGGTGGCCGCGCGCCGCAAGAACCTGCCGGTCGTGCTGATCCAGGGCGGCATCCATGCCGGCGAGATCGACGGCAAGGACGCCGGTTTCCTGGCCCTGCGCGAAGTCCTTGAGGGCGAAGCGGCGCCGGGCGCGCTCGACAAGCTGGTCTGGCTGTTCGTGCCGGTCTTCAACGTCGACGGGCATGAGCGCTTCGGCGCCTGGAACCGTCCGAACCAGCGCGGCCCGGTGGAAATGGGCTGGCGCACCACGGCGCAGAACTACAACCTCAACCGCGATTACCTCAAGGCCGACGCACCGGAGATGCAGGCGATGCTGGCCCTGGTCAACGCCTGGGACCCGCTGGCCGTGGTGGACCTGCATGCCACCAACGGCGCCCAGTTCGAACACGACATCGCGATCCAGGTCGAACCCCTGCATGCCGGCGACCCCGCCCTGCGTGCCATCGGCCGCCAGTGGCGCGACGCGGTCATCGCCGACCTGGCCGGACAGGGCTCGCTGCCGCTGCCCTTCTATCCCTCCTTCGAGGTCTACGACGACCCGTCCTCGGGTTTCACCGACTCGGTGGCGCCGCCGCGTTTCTCCACCGGCTACTTCTGGATGCGCAACCGGCTGGCGATGCTGGTCGAAACCCACTCCTGGCGCACCTATCCCGAACGTGTCCGCAGCACCCGCAATACCGTGGTGTCGGTGCTCGGACACATCGCCGAAAACGGCCAGGCCTGGCAGCGCGCCGTCCGCGAGGCCGACGTGGCCGCCAGCCAGCCCGACCCCTCGCCGGCGCCGCTGAGCTTCGCGGCCAGCGACAAGACCCGCACGATCGATTTCCGCGGTTACGCCTACACGCGCGAGATGTCGGAGGTGTCCGGCGCCCTGATGACCCGCTACGACGAAGGCACGCCCCAGGTCTGGCAGGTGCCGCTGCGCGACGACGTGCAGCCGGCGGTCACCGTCCCGCGCCCC
>CAXAYM010000125.1:0-6518 GCA_963973175.1 uncultured Arenimonas sp. | reverse complement strand
CCGCGGCCTGAAACTGGGCCACGGCGTCTGGGACCTGCTCTACGACCGCACCTGAGGACGCCGCCCACGCATGGACACCAGCCTGACCCTGACCCGCGACATGATGCTCGTGCTGGGGCTGGTCGGCTTCACCATCGTGATGTTCATGATCGAGCGCATCCGCGCCGACGCCACCGCGCTGGTCGTGCTGGTGCTGCTCGGGCTCACCGGCCTGGTGCCCGCCAACCAGCTGTTCGATGGTTTTTCGGGCAACGCGGTCATCGCGGTCATGGCGACCATGATCCTCGGCGCCGGGCTGGACCGGACCGGCGCCCTGAACCGGGTCGCGGTGTGGCTGCTGCGCATTTCCAAGGGCACCGAGGAAAGGCTGATCCTCTACACGTCCGCCATGGCCGGCCTGATGTCGGGCTTCATGCAGAACCCCTCGGTCATGGCGCTGTTCCTGCCGGTCGCGTCCAGGCTGTCCGGCCGTTCCGGCGTCAGCATCTCCCGGCTGCTGCTGCCGGTCGCGGCGGCGATCGTGATGGGCGGCGGCCTGACGATGATCGGCAACTCGCCGCTGATCATGCTCAACGACCTGCTGGTCGCCGCCAACCGCAACCTGCCCTCCGGCGTGGCGACGCTCGAGCCGCTGGAGATGTTCGCGCCGCTGCCGATCGGGCTGGTGCTGCTGCTGGCGGGGCTGGGTTACTGGCGCTGGCTGGGCCAGCGCTGGTTCGCCCGCGCCGAGGACAAGGGCGTGGCGCCCAGCCGCACCCAGAGTTATTTCGCCCGCGCCTACGGCATCGAGGGCGACGTGTTCGAACTCACGGTCACCGCCGAGAGCCCGCTGGTGGGCATGAGCGTGGGCGAGGCCGAGGCCCAGCGCGACGCCCCGCTGCTGCTGGCCCTGCTCAGTGGCAACGAGGCGCGGCTGGCGCCGCCGGCCGACCAGATGATCTGGGTCGGCAGCGTGCTCGGCGTGATGGGCCCGCGCGAGGCGATCCAGGACTACGCGCAGAAGAACCTGCTGCGCATGTCGGCGCGACTGCGGCACTTCGCCGACCTGTTCAACCCCAGCCGCTCGGGCATTTCCGAGGCGGTGATCCCGCCGACCTCGAGCTTCCTGGGCAAGTCGCAGTCGCAGCTGCAGCTGCGCAAGCGCTTCGGCATCAGCCTGCTCGCCATCAACCGCGACGGCCAGGTCTGGCGCGAGGACATCCGCAAGATGGGGCTCAAGGCCGGCGACATGCTGGTCTTCCACAGCATCTGGACCGACCTGGCCCAGGCCAGCGAAAGCCGTGACTTCGTCGTCGTCACCGACTACCCCAAGGGCGAACAGCGGCCGCAGAAGCTGTGGTGGGCGCTGACGGTCTTCATCGGCGCGATGGCGCTGGCCCTGTCGACCCTGGTGCCGGTGCCCATCGCCCTGATGGCGGGCGCCGCCGCGATGATGCTCGGCGGCGTGCTGAACATGGACGAAGCCTACGCCGCGGTGAACTGGAAGACCGTGTTCCTGATGGCCTGCCTGATTCCGCTGGGCTGGGCGATGGATTCCACCGGCGCGGCGGCCTGGATCGCCCAGCAGGTGCTCGAGCGCATCGGCTCGGACGTCCCGATCTGGGTGCTCGAAGCGGCCTTCGGCCTGCTCGCCACGGCCTTCGCCCTGGTCATCGGCAATGTCGGCGCCACCGTCGTGGTGGTGCCGATGGCGATCAACGTCGCCCTGGCCGCGGGCGGCAATCCGCTGGCCTTTGCCGTGGTGGTGGCGCTCTCGGCCTCGAACAACTTCCTGAGCGTGTCCAACCCGGTGCTGGCGATGGTCTCGGGCCCGGCCGGCTACCGCGCCAAGGACCTCTGGCGCACCGGCGCACCGCTGACCCTGGTTTACCTGGCGATCGTGCTGCTGATGGTCAACCTGATGTTCTAGCCGGCGCCGCCGGCCACGGCCACGCGCACCGGCACCAGCGACGCGCCCTTGCAGGGGCCCGCCACGCACTCTCCGTTTTCGAGTTCGAAGCTGGCGCCGTGGGCGGCGCAGACCAGGCGCCCCTTGTCGACCAGGAACTTGCCCGGCGCCCAGTCCAGCCGGCGGCCGGCGTGGGGGCAGACGTTCAGCCAGGCCTTAAGGGCGGGCCCCTGGCGCAGCAGCACCAGCGAAAGCCGCTCCCCCTCTACCTCTGCTTCGGTTTCGGACAGGCCCTCGGGCGGCCAGCCGGCCAGTTCGATTAACGAACCACTTACACTTTCCACGCGGCGCCTCGCCATACTTCCGATCCCCGAGTTTGCCACGGCGACGCATGACCTTCTTCTTCCACCGCATGTTCAGCTACTGCCCCTCGAAGCCGCGCAACCCGCTGCTCAAGGTGCTGGTCGGCCTGTTGGGCCTGGCGCTGCTGCTGGTGCTGGTCGCCTTCGGCCTGGTGATCGGCCTGGGCATGCTGCTGTTCGCCGGCGTCCGCCGCCTGTTCGGTGCCCACCGCCGCCCGGCCACGCCGCGCGCCGACGTCATCGAAGGCGAATACACCCGCGTGCGCGATCCGCACCCGCCGCTTCACCTGCGCTGATTCGGCGGCGCGTGGCCTTGCCCGAAACCGTCATTCCCCTGCCCGCCCCGACCCTGCTGCCCGTGCGCGGCGGCGGCGCCTTCCCGGTGCGCCGCATCTACTGCGTCGGCCGCAACTTCGCCGACCATGCCGCGGAAATGGGCGCCAGCGTTGATCGCGGCAACCCGGTTTTTTTCCACAAGCCCGCCGATGCGATCGTCGCCGGCGGCGGCGACGTGCCCTATCCGTCCGGCACTGCCGACCTGCACCACGAAGTCGAGCTGGTCGTCGCGCTGGGCCGCGACGCCGATGGCGTGGTGCCGGTGGACGGCGCGATGGCGCTGGTGTTCGGCTACGGCGTCGGCCTCGACCTGACCCGCCGTGACCTGCAGGCCCGCGCCAAGGCCAAGGGCCTGCCCTGGGACACCGCCAAGGGGTTCGACCACTCCGCGCCAGCCAGCGAACTGGTTCCCGCGGCCGAAGCCGGCGACCTCGACCGGCGCCTGCTGTCCCTGGACGTCAACGGCGAGCGCCGCCAGCAGGCCAGGCTGGCCACCATGGTCTTCAGCGTCGCCGAAGTGATCAACGAACTCTCGAAGCTCTACGCGCTCAAAGCCGGCGACCTGGTCTTCATGGGAACGCCGGCCGGCGTCGCCGCGCTGCAGCAAGGCGATCGTTTCCATGCCGCCATCGAAGGCCTGGTGGCGCTGCAAGGGCGTATCACCTGAGTCGCCGTCCGGTGTAGATTCACGGTCGGGAAAAATCCACCGACCGGAGAATCCGCATGGGAATGGCAAAGGAATTCAAGGAATTCGCACTGCGCGGCAATGTCGTCGACCTCGCCGTGGGCGTGGTCATCGGCGCCGCGTTCGGCAAGATCGTCAGCTCGCTCGTCAACGACATCGTGATGCCGGCGCTGGGTTACTTCATCGGCGGCGTCGATTTCGGCGACCTCGCCTATGAACTCAAGGCCGCCACCGTGGACGCGGCGGGCAACGAGATCCCGGCCGTGCTGGTCAAATACGGCGCCTTCATCCAGACCGTGGTGGACTTCATCATCATCGCGCTGGCCATTTTCGTCGCCGTGAAGGTGATGAACTCGCTCAAGCGCAAGGAAGCGGCCTCGCCCGAGCCGCCGCCGGCGCCCAGCGAAGAAGTGAAATTGCTCACCGAGATCCGCGACAGCCTCAAGTCGCGCTGACATCGAACGTTCCATACCGACGCCGGCCCCCGGGCCGGCGTCGCCTTGCCGGAGACACCGAATGCGACCCGTCCGAACCCTGCTTGCCCTGTCCCTGCTGGCCGCCGCGCCGGCCCTGGCCACCACCGGCCTGGATCCGGAGGACATCGCCGCCGCCGAAGGCCTGCGCGAACGGGCGATGCGCGGCAGCGCGGCCTGGAACGTGGTGGAGTCGCTGACCACGGAAGTCGGGCCGCGCCTGGCCGGCACGGCGGCGGACGCCAAGGCGGTTGAATGGGCGAAGGCAAAGATGCAGGCCATGGGCTTCGACAAGGTTTACCTCGAGCCCGTGACCTTCCCAGTCTGGCTGCGCCACCACGAACGCGCCGAAGTACTGGCTCCCTATCCGCAGCCGCTGGTGATCACGGCCCTGGGCGGCAGCATCGGCACCGGCGAAACGCCGATCGAAGCCGAGGTGGTGGCCTTCGCCAACCTCGACGCGCTCAAGGCGGCGCCCGAAGGCAGCCTGGACGGCAAGATCGCGGTCATCACCAACCGGATGGTGCGCTTCAAGGACGGCCGGGGTTATGGGCCGGCCGTGGGCGCCCGCAGCCAGGGCGCGGTGGAAGCGGCGCGCAAGGGTGCGGTGGCGGTCCTGATCCGTTCGATCGGCACCAGTTCGGATCGTTTCGCCCATACCGGCACCATGCGCTACGCCGCCGACGTGCCGCGCATTCCCGCCGCCGCGCTGTCGAACCCGGATGCCGACCTGATCGAACACATGGTCGCGCGCGGCAAGCCGGTGCGCCTGCGCCTGGACATCGCCGCCGAGACGGTCGCCGACTACACCTCGCACAACGTCATCGGTGAAATCCGCGGTCGCGACCTGCCGGGCGAGGTCGTCACCATCGGCGGCCACCTCGATTCCTGGGACCTGGGCACCGGCGCGATCGACGACGGCGCCGGCATCGGCATCACCTTCGCGGCCGGCGCGCTGATCGGCCAGCTCGATCGTGCCCCGCGCCGCACGGTGCGCGTGATCGCCTACGCCAACGAAGAACAGGGCCTCTACGGCGGCAAGGCCTACGCCGAGGCGCGCGCCGCCGCCGGCGAGGTCGCCGCGCACCAGCTGGGCGCGGAAAGCGACTTCGGCGCGGGCCGGGTGTACGCGCTGCGCGCCGGCGTCGATCCGGCGGCCTGGCCGGTGATCGCGAAGATCGGCGACGTGCTGGCGCCGCTGGGCATCGCCACCGAATCCACCGGCGGCAGCCCCGGCCCGGACGTCGGCCCGATCGTCGCCAAGGGTGCGCCCTGGGCGCAGCTGGCCCAGGACGGCATCGACTATTTCGACTACCACCACACCGCCAACGACACCCTGGACAAGATCGACCCGCGCGCGCTGGACCAGCAGGTCGCGGCCTATGCGGTGCTGGCCTACCTGGCCGCCGAAACCGACGTCGATTTCGGCACGCTGCCGGTGAAGGGCGAGTAGCGCCTAGTCCAGCACGTCCGACTGCAGGACCTTCGAGGGGCGGCCGATGAGCTCGGCGGCCTGTTCCCGGAGGTCCTCGCGGGAGACTTCGCGCAGGGGCAACACGGCGCGAACGAGGTCGTCGAGGCTGCGCTTGTTCTTCGTGGCCTTGCGGATCTCGGCGTCGAGCTCACGCAGCAGCTTCACGCCCCGGGCCGTGCGCGGGCCATGGGAGCGATCGGAGGTCAGCGAGGCCACGTCCTTGCCGTGGCCGGCCATCCAGTCCTGGGCCTTGTCCGCACGGGCCTCGCTCAGCAGGCCGGCGCGACGCATCAGTTCGATCGAGTAGTACTCGGCCACCGCTTCGGTGATCCAGTCGTCACCGTCGGCGCCGCGCAGGCGGGTGAATACGTGGCTGAGCTCGTGCACCAGGGTGCTGGTGCCGTTCTCGCTGATCAGCGGCCGGTCCGCGTGCAGGAACAGCGAGCGCGGGCCCGACAGGCCGCCGCGCCACATCGGGTCGCCGGCGCTGACGATCAGCACCTTGATCGGCAGCTCTCCGTACAGCTGCTCGAACTGCGGCACCAGCACGTTGAAGAAGGCCAGCATGTCGTTGCGCCGCACCTCGTCACCCTTGGGGCCGGCGACGCTGATCTCGATGTTGTCGAACTGCTCGCGGCGCGTGCCGACATCGCCGGCGATGATCCAGCCGGTCGGGCGGTCGAAGCTTCGCTCCGGATTCACCACCACGAAGGACTTGCCGTCGCGGCTGCGCTTGAACGGCGTGTCGACGTTGCCCCAGCCCTTGGGCAACTGGAAGCGCAGGCGGGCGCGCGAGTCGGCGCCCTTGGTCGCGACCACGGTGGCGGGCGGGACCAGGTCGTCGCCGCGCAGCAGCGCCCAGTCGGCGGTGATGCGGGCGTCGTAGCCGCCGTCGCGGCGCCGGTGGTCGATCTGGTGCAGGAAACGCAGCCGGGCGGGCTCGCCGCGCGGCGGCACCCAGGTCACGATGTCGCCCTTGCGGGTGACCTCGCCGTCGCCGCGCACCTTCGAATAGCGGTCTTCGGGCATGCGCAGGCGCAGGCGGCGCACCTCGCCGGTGCCCGGCGTCAGGCGGATGCTGACGTCGGCCTGGCCCTTGTCCGGCAGGAAGCGCACCAGGTAATCCACGCCGTATTCGGTACGCTGGGCCAGCGCCAGGGCGGGAAGCAGGAGCAGGGCCAGCGCGAGGCCGCGCAGCACCGTGAGGGGTCGGAGAATCGTATCCATCCGCCGGATTATGCCGGCATCGGGCTGAATTGCCGGTTCATGCCCGCTGCTGGCGCCACCATTCGGCCAGGAA
>CAXAYM010000124.1:0-6526 GCA_963973175.1 uncultured Arenimonas sp. | reverse complement strand
CCACCGACGCCAGCGGCCAGGCCAGCGCCAGCGTCACCGCCGGCACCACGCCCGGCCCGCTCCTGGTGACGGCCACGCGCCAGGATGCGCCGGCGGTCAGCGTCAGCTTCACGCTGTTCGTCGACCAGCCCGGCAACCTGCAGATCGTTTCCGGTGATGGCCAGACGCTGCGGGCCGGCGTCCTGTCCGAACCCATGGTGATCCGCCTGCTCGACGCCGGCGGGGCGCCGGTCAGCGGCATCGCCATTACCTGGTCCACCACGGCCGGCACCCTGGAATCGCCGACAAGCGTGACCGACGGCAGCGGCGAGGCCAGCATGCGCCTCACCCTGGACACGCCGGGCGAAGCCGAGGTCACCGCCAATGCCGTGCAGGCCACCGCGCCGGTGGTCTTCCGGCTCCGCGGCGCCCTGGCCGGCCTCTCCGGGCTCAACGCCACCCAGGCCGAGGTCGCGGGTGCCGTCGACAACTTCTGCCCGGCCCTGGCCGGCCTGCCCTCCCGGACGCCGGGCCAGCAGGACCTGTACGAGCGCTGCCAGGAGCTGGCCCGCGCGGCCGGCATCGACCCCGCCGCGACCGTGCTGGCACTCGACCAGCTGATGGCCGACGTCGCCCTGGCCCAGGCCAATTCGGCTTTTGCCGCGGCGCAGTCGCAGTTCCAGAACCTGCGCGCACGCATCGCGGCGCTGCGCAGCGGCACCCAGGGCACGGACTTCGGCGGCCTCGCACTCAGCACACCGCAGGGCCTGTTTTCGCTGGGCCTGATGGCCCAGTCGCTGGGCGACGAGGACCCGTCCCTCGAGATCGGCGCCGATTTCAGCCGCTGGGGCTTCTTCGTCTCCGGCGTGCTGGGCCGCGGCGAAGTCGATCCCGGCCAGGTGGATCCGGCCTACGACACCGACATCGAGGGCCTCACCGCCGGCGTGGACTACCGCATCAGCGATCGCTGGATCCTGGGCGGCTCCCTGGGCATGACCCGGCAGGACACGACGCTGCCGGGCGGGCGCGGCGAGATCGAAACCTCCGGCTGGAGCGTGTCCGGCTACACCACCTATTACCGGCCCGACAGCTGGTACATGGACGGTGTGGTGACCTGGGGGCGGAACGACTACGACCTGCTGCGCGAGATCAACTACACCCTGCCCCAGCCGGGTGGCACCAGCCTGACCATCGACCAGCGCGCGCGGTCGGCTTCCGACGGCGACCTGCTGTCGCTGGCGTTCACCTTCGGCCGCGACTTCAACAAGGGCGCCTGGGGCCTGGGCCCCTACGGCCGGCTGCTGTTCACCCGCGTGGACTTCGAGGCCATCGAGGAAACCCTGCAGCCCGGGCCCGGGTCCGGCCTGGGCCTGCGCATCGAGGAGCGCGAGCTCGAATCGCTTGCCAGCGTGCTTGGCGGCAAGCTCACCTACACCCACAGCACCGACTGGGGCGTGCTGATGCCGCACCTGCAGCTCGAGTGGGAACACGAGTTCCGCGACGACCCGCAGGCCCTGGAAGCCCGCTTCCTCAACGATCCGACCGGCACGGCGATGCTGCTGCGCGGCGACGAGCTGGACACCGACTATTTCCGCATCGGCCTGGGCCTGTCGATGGTGCTGACCAAGGGCCGATCGGGCTTCTTCTACTACGAACGCCTGATGGGCAAGGACCGCACGTCCCAGTACAACCTCGCGCTCGGCTTCCGGATGGAGTTCTGAGTGGCCGCTTGCAGCCCGGCGCGGGGCGAACGCATGATGTGGCGGATGGAAACGTTCCCTTCGCCGGCCAACCACGGGCAGCGCGCATGATCGAGTTTGGCCACCTGAGCCACGTCGGCCTGCGTCGCGAGCTGAACGAGGACACCTATTACGGCGATGCCGAGCTGGGGCTGTGGCTGGTGGCGGACGGCATGGGCGGGCATGAGTTCGGCGAAGTGGCCAGCGCGCTGGCCCGGGATGCGGTGGTCCGTGAAGTGCGTGCCGGCAGGTCGCTGGTCGATGCCATCCGGCGCGCGGACGAGGACATCATCCGGCACAGCAAGCAACGCTCGGAAAGCCTGCCGATGGGCACCACGATGGTCGCCCTGCGCATCACCGACAACCGCTTCGAGCTGGCCTGGGTCGGCGACAGCCGCGCCTACCTCTGGAACGGCCAGCTGCGCCAGCTTTCCGCCGACCACAGCTACGTGCAGGAACTGATCGACCAGGGCGCGATCACCGCCGAACAGGCGCGCGTGCATCCGCACCGCAACGTGGTCACCCAGGCGCTGGGCGTCACCGATCCGCAGAGCCTGAAGGTGGAGACCCTCTCGGGCGAGCTGCGCCCCGGCCAGCAGCTGCTGCTGTGCAGCGATGGCCTGACCGAGGAGGTGGACGATGCGAGCATCGGCGCCCTGCTCGCGCGCACGGAGTTTTCCGCCCAGGAGTGCGTGGACCACCTGGTGTCGGCGGCGCTTGACGGCGGTGGTTCGGACAACGTCACCGTCATCCTGCTGCGCCGCCGCTAGGCGGGATCAGCCCGCGGGCGGATCGGGCAGCGTCGGCGTCTCGCCGTTGCTGCCGGCCACCGCCGCTTCCAGCAACTGCCTGAGGTAGGGATCGTCCGGGTCGATTTCCTGGCCTTGGGTCGCGAACAACTGGCACTGCACCCAGCGCCCGGTGTTGCAGAACTCGAAGGCGTAGCGCCGGTAGAAGGCGACGATGTTGGCGATACCGGCGGTGGCGCGGGCGTTCTGCGGGTCCATCGCCAGGGCCTGGCGGTAATACCCCAGCGCGCTGCTGTCGGGTGGGTAAGCGAGCTTGCGGCCGATGTCGCGGCTTCCGGGGTCGGTGCCGTTTTCATAGAGTGCGTCACCCGCATTGAGCAGGCGCTCAAGCTCGTCGTTGGCCGGGGCATCGATCGGCACGGGCAGGCTGAAACCTTCGGGCAGCGGGCCATCCGCCGCAGCGGCCGTCGCGGCGGGCTGCGCGGGCAGCTGCGCCGCGGCTTCGTCCGGCGCCGCCGGCGTCATCAACCACCAGGCGAGCACGGCCACGCCAAAAACGCCCACGACGCCGGCCGCGGGCAGCAACCAGGCCGGCCTACCGGACTTTTCGCTGGCACGGATGCGGGTGCGCTGCTGGGTGGCGCCGGCGACACGATCGTTGCCGGGCCGGCGCGCGCGGGTCTCGATGCCGACGGCCCCGCTGGGTGCACCGGCGACACACTTGTGCATGGCTTCGACGAAGGCCGCGCCGGTGTTGAAACGTTTCCCCGGCTCCTTGGCCATCAGGCCCTCGACCAGCGGCTGCAGCCAGGCATGTTCCTCCGGCAACGACGGCACCGGGTGGGTGACGTGCATCAGGGCCACGGTGAAGGCGTCGCTGGCCTGGTAGGGCGGCACGCCGGCCAGCATTTCGAACAGCACGGCGCCGAGGCTGTAGAGGTCGGAGCGCCCGTCCACGGATTCACCGCGCGCCTGCTCCGGGCTCATGTAGTCGGGCGTGCCGATCGAGGTGCCGGCGACGGTGGAACTGTTGCTGCCATCCATCGCCTTGGCGATGCCGAAGTCGGCCAACACGACCCGGCCGTCGCTGCGGAAGAGCACGTTGCCCGGCTTGACGTCGCGGTGGACGAACCCCTTCTGGTGGGCGAAATCCAGGCCGTGGGCGATGTCGGCGGTGATGTCGAGGATCTGGCCGACGCTGAGCCCGCCTTCCTCGATGCGGTCCTTGAGCGTGCCGCCCGGGATGTATTCGGCGGCCAGGTAATAGACGTTGCCGTGGTTGCCGATGTCGTGCACCGTCACCAGGTTCGGGTGCTGCAGGCGGGCGGTGATCTTGCCCTCGGTGAGGAATCGGTGTGCGAACTCGGCGTTGGCCGCCAGCGCCGGCGCCATCACCTTCAACGCCACTTCGCGGTCGAGTGATTCCTGCACCGCCAGGAACACCGAGGCCATGCCGCCCTCGCCGATCGGCCGCAGGATGCGGTAACCGGGGATGTTGATGTCGACCGAGGTGAGCAGGACGGTGGCGTTCAAGGCAACCTCATGGGTGGTGACCCGTGGCACATGCAACAACGTGATCAGGCGGGGCTTCCGGTCCCCGGCCAGAGGATTCTTCCGGCCTTGGCCGCGATCTTCGCCAGGCGCTCGGCATGGGCCGCTTCTTCGGCGGCGCTGGCCCGCCGCAGGACCCGGACCACCGGCGCGCCAGCCAGCCTGGCGGCGGTGGCGGCCGCGACCCCGGCCTCCGGTTCGCCGCTGGCGGCCAGGCCCAGGTCGCCCTGGCCCGAGGTCATGCCAAGGTACACCTCGGCCAGCAGTTCGGCGTCGAGCAGCGCGCCGTGCAGCTTGCGGTGGGCATTGTCCACGCCAAGTCGCCGGCACAGCGCGTCGAGGGAATTGCGCTGGCCCGGGTAGCGTTCGCGCGCCATGGCCAGGGTGTCGAGCACGCGCGCGTGGTCGGTGACCCGGCCGAAGTGTTTTCCCGCCAGCGACAGCTCGTAGTCGAGGAAGCCGACGTCGAAGCTGGCGTTGTGGATGATCAGTTCGGCGTCGCGGATGAACTCGAGGAATTCGTCCACCGCGCTTTCGAAACGGGGTTTGTCCTGCAGGAACTCCAGGGTCAGCCCGGTGACTTCCTGCGCGCCGGCCTCCATCTCTCGGCCGGGGTTGAAGTAGCGATGGAAATGCCGGCCCGTCGGCCGGCGCTCGACCAGTTCGATGCAGCCGATTTCCACGACGCGGTTGCCTTTTTCCCAGGACAGGCCGGTGGTTTCGGTATCGAGGACGATCTGGCGCATGCGCGGGCTCAGCTCCTGAACTTTTCGGCTTCGGCGCGGGCGAGCTTGTCCACGCGTTCGTTCTCGACATGGCCGGCGTGGCCCTTGACCCACTTCCAGCGGACCACGTGCGGTTTGGCGGCGGCGTCCAGGCGCATCCACAGGTCCTGGTTCTTCACCGGCTGCCCGGCGGCGGTCTTCCAGCCGCGGCGGATCCAGTTCGGCAGCCATTCGCCGATGCCCTTCTGCACGTACTGCGAGTCGGTCGAGAGCTCGACCTCGCAGGGCGACTTCAGCGCCTCGAGCGCCATGATCGCTGCCATCAGCTCCATGCGGTTGTTGGTGGTTTCGGCTTCGCCGCCGGCCAGCTCGCGCTCGCGGCCGGCATGGCACAGCAGCGCCGCCCAGCCGCCCGGCCCCGGGTTGCCCAGGCAGGCGCCATCGGTGTGGATTTCAACGGATTTCTTGCTCACTTCATCATCCAGGCGTCATTCCCGGTCGCAGGGCCATCGAAGGGGCACCGGCCCGCAGGGGCGTCATGCCCGGCTCGCGCCGGCGCGCGACCACCAGGTGCGCGGCCCGCAGCCCGGCGAAAAAACCCTGGCCGCGGGGTTCCCGCAGCTCCAGGCCGGAGGCCGGCGCCCAGACCGGGCCCAGCCAGTGCTGGCGCTCGATCTCCAGGCCGTGATCGACGACCTGCTGCCCCAGGTGCACCGGGTCGATGCCGCGCAGGCCACGGAAGGACCAGCGCAGGCGCGCCAGCCCCCAGGGGTTGAGGCTCGCCAGCAGCGCGACGCCGCCGGGCTTGAGCACGCGCGCGATTTCGCCCACGAGCGCATCCGGCTCCCAGGACGTTTCGAGCACGCACAGCGCGTAGACAAGCGACAGGCTGCCGCTGGCCAGCGGCAACGCCTCGTCGCGGCAGGCCAGCGCACCGGCAAATCCTTGCCGCTGGCGATAAAGCGGCAGCACCTGCGCCAGCATGTTGCCCGACAGCGCCTCCGGCAGCGCCCGGCAGGGCCGCAGGTAGAGCCCGGTGTGCCCGAAGACCCGCGTCAGCTCGGGGATCGATTCACGCTGCACCTGGTGCAGCAGGGCCAGGCCGGGATCCCGGCAGAACCAGGAGTCGGCGCTGCCTTCGTGTTGACGGGGGGTGGGAGCCGCGGGCATTTTGGGATTCTGCGTCATTCACGCCATCGAGGTCACCCCGCTTGTCCGACGCCCCGGCAAATCCGGCCGCCCCGCTTCGCCCCGTCGCGCTGCCGGCGTTCCAGGACAACTACATCTGGATGCTGGCCGGCCCGGGCGGTGAATGCGTGGTGGTCGACCCGGGCGATGCGACGCCGGTGCTGGCTGCCGCCCGGCGTGGCCTGACACCGGTGGCCGTGTTGCTGACCCACCACCACGCCGACCACGTCGGCGGTGTCGAGGCCGTGCTGGACGCCTTCCCCGTGCCCTGCTTCGGTCCGGACGACCCCCGCATCCCCGCGGCCGCCACGCGCGTCGCCCACGGCGATCGGGTGCAGGTGCCGGCGCTGGGCCTGGCGCTGGACGTGATCGCCGTACCGGGCCATACACGCAGCCACATCGCCTTCCATGGCGCCGGGCTGCTGCTGTGCGGCGATACCCTCTTCAGCCTGGGCTGCGGGCGCCTGTTCGAGGGCAGCCCGGCGCAGATGCTGGACTCACTGGACCGGCTGGCCGCGCTTCCGGGCGACACCCGGGTGCTGTGCGCCCACGAATACACCGAGGCCAACGGGCGTTTCGCCCGCGCCGCCGAACC
>CAXAYM010000123.1:0-6543 GCA_963973175.1 uncultured Arenimonas sp. | reverse complement strand
CTGCGCACCGGCGTCGGCCTGGCCAGCGTGGCGACGCGCAGCGCCGGCGTGGCCGCGCTGGTCGCTGCCCGCCCCGAGGCGATGACCCATGCCGTCGAGGATGCCCAGGCGCTCGCTGGCCTGCTTGAGCGCGCCAGCGTGCTGGCCGTCGGGCCTGGCCTGGGGCAGGGCGACTGGGGCAGGGAACTGCTGGCGGACTCGCTGGCCACCGGCAAGCCGGTGGTGCTCGACGCCGATGCGCTGAACATCCTGGCTTCCGCGCCCGCCAGGGTGCCCCAGGCCGTGCTGACGCCACATCCCGGCGAAGCCGGCCGCCTGCTGGGCTGCACCACGGCCGAGGTGCAGGCCGATCGTTTCGGCGCCGCGGCCGCGCTGGTCGGTCGATACCAGGCGGTGGTCGTGCTCAAGGGGGCCGGAAGCGTCGTCGCCGGGCCGGACCGGGTGCCCGTGGTCATCGGCGCCGGCAATCCCGGCATGGCCACGGGCGGCATGGGTGACGTGCTTTCCGGCGTCATTGCCTCGCTGCTTGCCCAGGGCCTGCCCGCCTTCGAAGCGGGCGTCGCCGGCGCCTTGCTGCACGCGACCGCCGGGGATGCCGCGGCGCGGGTCGACGGCGAACGTGGCCTGCTGCCGTCCGACCTTTTCCCGCACCTTCGCCGACTGGCGAACCCGGCATGAGCGAGCGCGCGATTTCCCTGCCGAACCCGGACGCCACCGACGCCCTGGCGCGACAGCTGGCGGGCTGCCAGCCGCCGGGTGCGGTGGTTTTCCTGGACGGCCCGCTCGGTGCCGGCAAATCCAGCCTGGCCCGAGGCTGGTTGCGCGCCCTGGGCGTAAGCGGCCCGGTGAAGAGCCCGACCTACACCCTGGTCGAGCGCTACGCCCTGCCGGGCGGTGGCGAAGCGGCCCACCTCGACCTCTACCGGCTCGCCGAGGCCGGCGAACTGGACTTCCTGGGCCTGGACGAGCTGGCCGATGCGCGCCTGTGGCTGGTGGAGTGGCCCGAGCGCGGGGCCTTGGGCCTGCCGCCTCCCGACCTGAGGATGGGGCTGGCCATGGCGGGGCCGGGCCGCCTGGCCCGCCTGCAAGCCACCAGCGCCCGGGGCGAGGACTGGCTGGGCCGCCTCCCCGGATAGTGTGTTTGGGGGCACCTTCTTACCCAATTCCTAGGAAGGTGGGGCAGGTGCCGGATTCCAAAGGAAAAAGTCCTTGCAATCCCCGGGGCGCGGTGCTTCAATCGGCCCATGCGCCGGATCCGGGTCCTTGCCATTGCTTTCGCCGCCCTGCTGGGCGTCGCCGCCCCTGCGGCGCATTCCGCGCAGCTGCGCGGCGTGACCCTGGTCGAGGGCGAGTCCGGCACCCATGCGGTGCTCGAGCTCTCGGCGCCGGCGGATTACAAGGTTTTCACCCTCGCCAACCCGCACCGCCTGGTGCTGGACCTGTCGGATTCCTCCGTGGCCGGGGCGTTCCGGGCGCCATCGCCCAACGGCCTGGTCTCGGGCGTGCGCACCGGCAAGCCGGCCGAAGGCGACCTGCGCGTCGTGCTCGACCTGGGCAGCGCGGTGCAGCCGCGCAGCCGCATCGAGCGCGAAGGCGACTCGGCGCGGCTGATCGTCGAACTGATTTCCGGCGAGCGCAGCGGCGGCACGCCTGCGGTGGCGCGCACGCTCGAAGACGTCATCGGCCCGGGCGAGCGCAAGCTCGTGATCGCCATCGATGCCGGCCACGGCGGCAAGGACCCCGGCGCGATCGGCCCGAGCCGCAAGTATGAAAAGGACATCACGCTGGCGATGGCGCGCGAACTCGCCCGCCAGGTGAACGCCGATCCGGGCATGGAAGCCTTCCTGGTTCGCGATGGCGACGTCTTCATCCCGCTGCACGAGCGCTACCAGAAGGCGCGCGAGGCCCAGGCCGATCTCTTCATCTCCGTGCATGCCGACGCGGCCCACAACAAGGCGGCCAGCGGCGCCTCGGTGTACGTGCTGTCGCTGCGCGGGGCGTCGTCGGAGGCCGCGCGCTGGCTGGCCGACCAGGAAAACGCCGCCGACCTCGTGGGCGGGGTCTCGCTCGACGCGCGCGACAAGAACCTGGCCGCGGTGCTGCTCGACCTGTCCCAGAACGCCACGATGCGCGTCTCCGATGACGTCGCCGGCGAAGTACTGTCGGCGCTCAAGGGCGTGGGCAAGACCCACAAGAAGCAGATCGAACGCGCCAACTTCGTCGTGCTGCGTTCGCCGGACGTGCCCTCGATGCTGGTCGAGACCGGCTTCATCACCAATCCCGGCGAAGAAACCCGCCTGTCCGACCCGGCCTATCGCGGCCGCATGGCCAGCGCGATCGTGTCGGGCGTGCGCAACTACTTCGCCAACCAGGCCCCCCCGGGGACCTGGTACGCGGCCCGCCAGGGGACCCTGGGCGGCAGCCGCCAGCACGTGGTCAGCCGCGGCGAAACCCTCAGCCTGATCGCCCAGCGCCACGGCGTGCCGATGAATTCGATCCGCGCCGCCAACCGCCTCGACGGCGACACCGTGAAGATCGGCGAGCGCCTGACCATCCCGGTGGCCAGCGCGACGCTGGCCGGCCTGCCGGAGTAAGCCCCGCCGCCGCTGTTATCATCGGGCCTGTTTCCGTCCAGGCCCCACGCGACGTGCCGATCCAAGCCCTGCCCGACACCCTGGTCAACCAGATCGCCGCCGGCGAAGTGGTCGAACGCCCCGCGTCGGTGGTCAAGGAACTGGTGGAAAACGCGCTCGACGCCGGCGCCGGGCGCGTGGACATCGATCTCGAGGAGGGCGGCGTGCGCCTGATCCGCATTCGCGACGACGGCGGCGGCATCCCGGCCTCGGAGCTGGCGCTGGCGATCTCGCGCCATGCCACCAGCAAGATCAGCTCCATCGAGGACCTCGAGGAAGTGGCCACCCTGGGCTTCCGCGGCGAAGCGCTGCCCTCGATCGCTTCGGTGAGCCGCTTCGCGATCAGCGCACGACCGCGCGGCGAAGACCAGGGCGCGCGACTGGAAGTCGACGGGGGCCGGGTCGGCGATGTCGTGCCGCACCCGCATCCCGAGGGCACCACGGTCGAGGTGCGCGACCTGTTCTTCAACGTGCCTGCGCGGCGCAAGTTCCTGCGCGCCGAACGTACCGAGCTGGGCCACATCGAGGAATGGCTTCGTTCGCTGGCGCTGGCCCGCCCGGGCGTCGAGCTGCGCATCAGCCACAACGGCCGTGCCAGCCGCCATTACAAACCCGTGCGCGATGGCGGCGAACGCCTGCGCCGCGTGGCCGAAGCACTGGGCGAGGATTTCACCCGGCAGTGCCTGGCCGTCGAACATGCGGCCGCCGGCCTGCGCCTGCATGGCTGGGTGGGCCTGCCGACCGCCGCGCGTTCCAGCGCCGACCAGCAGTATTTCTACGTCAACGGACGCGCGGTGCGCGACCGCACGGTCGCGCATGCGGTGCGCCAGGCCTATTCGGACGTACTGTTCCACGGACGGCATCCGGCCTTCGTGCTCTTCCTCGAGTGCGACCCGCGCCAGGTGGACGTCAACGTGCATCCGGCCAAACACGAGGTGCGCTTCCGTGAGCAGCGCCTGGTGCACGAATTCATCTACCGCACCCTGCATGAGGCCCTGGCCTCGACGCGCGCCGGCCTCGCAGCGGCGCAGGCCCCGTCGCCCTTGCCCGCGCAGCTGGCGTCGTCGGCCATGCCGGGGGGAGGCGCGGGCGGCGGCTGGGCGCCGCGACAGGACGGACTGGGTCTTCCCGTGCGCGAAACGATGTCTGCGTACGCCTCGCTGTATCGGGCGCCCCAGCCGGGGCCGGGGAGCGCCGCGCCACCCGTCTCCGCTGCCAACGAGGGCGATGCGCCGCCGCTGGGTTATGCCCTGGCGCAGCTGCACGGTGTTTTCGTGCTGGCCGAAAACGAGCACGGCCTGGTGCTGGTGGACATGCATGCCGCGCACGAGCGCATCACCTATGAACGCCTGAAAGCGGCGCTCGACGGCGACGGCATCCGCAGCCAGCCGCTGCTGGTGCCGGTGTCCGTGGCCGTCAGCGAGCGCGAGGCCGATGCCGCGGAACAGCATGGCGACGCGCTGCTCGACTACGGTTTCGAGATCCGCCGGGCCGGCCCCCAGGCCCTTTCGATCCGGTCCGTGCCCAGCCTGCTGGCCGACCTGGACCCACGCGCGCTGGCGCTGGACGTGCTCGCGGACCTGCGCGAGCACGGCAGCAGCCGCAAGCTCGAGCAGGCGCGCAATGAGCTGCTTTCCACGCTGGCCTGCCACACCTCGGTGCGCGCCAACCGCCGACTGACGCTGCCGGAAATGAACGCCCTGCTGCGCGACATGGAAGCCACCGAACGCAGCGGCCAGTGCAACCACGGCCGGCCGACCTGGGTGCAGCTGAGCAAGGCCGAACTCGACCGACTTTTCCTCAGGGGACGCTGATGCGACCGATCCTTCTGCCCGGACTCGTCCTTTCCGCCGCGCTCGCCGGCTGCGGCAGTGGCGACGACGAATCGTCCACCGACGCCACTGCCGGGCAGGCCGCGCGAACGGCCTACGAGCGCGAGATCCGCGCCTGGCGCGACGAGCGCGTCGAACGGCTGACGCGCCCGGATGGCTGGTTGTCCCTGGTCGGGCTGCACTGGGTGGGCACCGGCACGACCTTCGTCGGTTCGGCCAAGGACAATGGAACCCGCCTGGACCTGGGGCCGCCGCAGCTGGGCATGCTGAGCCTGGACAAGGATGGCAGCGCGCGCCTGGACATCGCCGAGGGCGCCGAAGTCTGGGTGGATGGCGAGCCGGCCAAGGGCCGCGTGGAACTGATTTCCGATGCCCGCGGCACGCCGACGGTCGTCGCCTTCAACCGGGGCGACGCCAGCTTCATCCTGATCGAACGTTCCGGCCGCCACGCGCTTCGGGTGCGCAACGCGATGGCGCGCACGCGCACCTCCTTCCCGGGCATCGACTACTTCGACATCGATCCCGGGTTCCGCTTCGAGGCGCGTTTTGAAGCACACCCGGCCGGCAAGACCATGGACATCGTCAACATGCTGGGCATGGTGGAGCCCATGGCGAACCCCGGTCGGGTGAGCTTCGAGAAGGACGGCGTTACCTACCGCCTGGAAGCGCTTGACGAAGGTGACGGCCGGCTGTTCTTCGTGTTCGCCGACCGCACCAGCGGCCACGAAACCTATGCCGCTTCGCGCTTCGTCTATGCGGAAGCCGCAGGCCCGGACGGCCGCACGGTGCTGGACTTCAACCGTGCCTACAATCCGCCCTGCGCCTTTACCGCGTACTCGACCTGCCCGATGCCGCCGCCGGAAAACCGGCTGGACCTGCGCATCGAAGCGGGCGAGAAGAAGCCCCTGCCTTTCCCCCGATAAGTCCCCCGTCCCAAGGAACCCCGGATGCGCCTGGCCTGGATCGCCTGCCTGCTGTGTCTCACCCTTCTCACCGGCTGCGCCCGCGCCGAGCCGCCGCGGCCGCTGCTGTGGAAGGTCAGCGACGCCGACAACAGCGTCTACCTGCTCGGCTCGTTCCATCTGTTGCGCAAAGGCGACTATCCGCTGGCCGCAAGCACGGACCAGGCCTTCGAGGACGCCGAATCGGTGGTGTTCGAGCTCTCACCGGCGGAAATGAACGATCCGGCGCTGGGGCAGATGATGGGCGCCGCGGCAAGGCGCGAGGACGGCAAGCGTCTCCAGGACACCCTCGCTCCCGAAACCTGGCGCCAGCTGGAAGCCTGGGCGCAGCGCCGGGCCGTGCCGTTGGAGAACCTGCAGGGTTTCGAGGCCTGGTTCGTCAGCCTGACCATCTCGCTGGTGGAAATGCAGGCCCTGGGCCTGGACGCGAAGATGGGGCTGGACCGGCATTTCGCCCAGCGCGCCACCGAAGCCGGCAAGCCCACCGAGGGGCTGGAAACCGGCGCCGAGCAAATCGCGCTGTTCGACGGCATGGACCCGCGCCTGCAGCAGCAGTCGCTCGAGGACGTGCTGTCCGACGCCGGGGAGATGGAGCAGAACATCAACCGCCTGCACGCGCTCTGGCGGCAGGGCGACGTCGCTGGCATGGAAGCCGAGACCAACCAGCGCATGCGCGAAGACTACCCGGAGCTCTACGCGCGCATCAACCGTGACCGCAACCTGGCCTGGCTGCCGGTGATCCGCAAGCGCCTCGATCGCGGCGGTGAGGACGAGGACGTACTGGTGGTGGTGGGCGCCCTGCACCTGCTGGGCGAGGATGGCCTGGTCCGCCTGCTGCGCGACGCGGGTTACACCGTCGAACGGCTCTGAACCGGCGGCCGGGGCCAGCGGTATTCGCTGGCGCGCGGCGTCGGCGGCACCAGCACGATGCAGTCCACGGGGCAGGGCGGCAGGCACAGCTCGCAGCCGGTGCACAGCTCGGGGATCACGGTGTGCATGCGTTTGGGCGCCCCGATGATCGCGTCCACCGGGCAGGCCTGGATGCACTTGGTGCAGCCGATGCAATCCTCCTCCACGACCAGGGCGACCAGCGGCGGCTTGACCTCGCCGTTTTCG
>CAXAYM010000122.1:0-6548 GCA_963973175.1 uncultured Arenimonas sp. | reverse complement strand
AGTCCTCGAAGTTGTAGCCGTTCCACGGCATGAACGCGACCAGCATGTTCTGGCCCAGGGCCAGCTCGCCGATGTCGGTGGACGGGCCGTCGGCCAGCACGTCGCCGCGGGCGACCCGGTCACCGACGTTCACCAGCGGACGCTGGTTGATGCAGGTGTTCTGGTTCGAGCGGGTGTACTTGACCAGCGTGTAGATGTCGACGCCGGCGTCGTTGCCCTGGATCTCGTCCTCGTTGGCGCGCACCACGATGCGGCCGGCATCGACCTGGTCGATGACGCCGCCGCGGATGGCGTTGACGGTGACACCCGAGTCACGCGCCACGGCGCGTTCAATGCCCGTGCCGACCAGCGGCTTCTGGGCACGCAGGGTCGGGACGGCCTGGCGCTGCATGTTCGCACCCATCAGGGCGCGGTTGGCGTCGTCGTGTTCGATGAAGGGAACCAGCGCGGCCGCGACCGACACCGACTGCATCGGCGAGACGTCCATGTACTGGATTTCGCTCGGCGGCTTGAGCAGGGTCTCGGCCTGGAAGCGGCAGGGAACGAAGGGGGCCTGGAAGCTGCCGTCCTTGTTGAGCTCGGCGTTGGCCTGGGCGATCGCGTACTCGTGTTCCTCGATGGCCGACAGGAATTCGACCTGGTCGGTCACCTTGCCGTCCACGACCTTGCGGTACGGGGTCTCGAGGAAGCCGTACTTGTTCGAGCGGGCGTACACGGCCAGCGAGTTGATCAGGCCGATGTTCGGGCCTTCCGGGGTTTCGATGGTGCAGACGCGGCCGTAATGGGTCGGGTGCACGTCGCGCACTTCGAAGCCGGCGCGCTCGCGGGTCAGGCCGCCCGGGCCAAGGGCCGACACGCGGCGCTTGTGGGTGACTTCCGAGAGCGGGTTGTTCTGGTCCATGAACTGGGACAGCTGCGAGGAGCCGAAGAACTCCTTGATCGCGGCGGCCACCGGCTTGGCGTTGATCAGGTCCTGCGGCGTCAGGCCGTCGGACTCGGCCAGCGACAGGCGCTCCTTGACGGCGCGCTCGACGCGCACCAGGCCGACGCGGAAGACGTTCTCGGCCATTTCGCCGACCGAACGCACGCGGCGGTTGCCCAGGTGGTCGATGTCGTCGACGACGCCACGGCCGTTGCGGATCTCGGTGAGGGTCTTGATGACGTCGAGGATGTCCGACGTGTCACCGAGCTCGGCGACCAGCGACTTGGACATCTCGTCGTTGCGCTCGCCGAAGTACTTGGAGTCGTACAGCACCGACGCGCCGGTGGTTTCCTTGCGGCCCACGCGACGGTTGAACTTCATGCGGCCCACGCCCGAGAGGTCGTAGCGCTCGAAGGTGAAGAACAGGTTGTAGAACAGGTTCTGGGCCGCGTCCTTGGTGGGCGGCTCGCCCGGGCGCATCATGCGGTAGATCTCGACCAGGGCCTCGAGCTGGGTCTTGGTCGGGTCGATGCGCAGGGTGTTGGAGATGTACGGGCCGCGGTCGAGGTCGTTCACCCACAGGGTGCCGATCGTGTCGATGCCGGCCTTGCGCAGCTTCTCGACGTTGGCTTCGTTGAGCTCTTCATTGGCCAGCGCCAGCACTTCGCCCGACTTGGTGTCGATGACGTCGTGCGACAGGATGCGGCCGTAGAGGTATTCGTCGGGCACGGCCAGGGTGTCGACCTTGGCCTGCTCGAGCTGCTTGACGTGGCGCGCGGTGATGCGCTTGCCGGCCTCGACGATCACCTTGCCACCGACGATCAGGTCGAAGTTCAGGGTTTCGCCGCGCAGGCGCTCGGCGACCAGCTCCAGTTCCACGCCGTCCTTCTTGGCGATGTGGAAGGTGTTGATCTCGAAGAACTGCTCGAGCATTTCCTCGTTGTTGTAGCCGAGGGCGCGCAGCAGGATGGTGACCGGCAGCTTGCGGCGGCGGTCGATGCGGGTGAACACCGCGTCCTTCGGGTCGAACTCGAAGTCCAGCCAGGAGCCGCGGTAGGGAATGATGCGGGCCGAGTACAGCAGCTTGCCCGAGCTGTGGGTCTTGCCGCGGTCGTGGTCGAAGAACACGCCCGGCGAACGGTGCAGCTGCGAGACGATGACGCGCTCGGTGCCGTTGACGATGAAGGTGCCGTTGTCGGTCATCAGGGGCAGTTCGCCCATGTAGACCTCCTGCTCCTTGACGTACTTGATGGCCTTGGTCGACGACTCGCGGTCGTAGATCACCAGGCGCACGGTCACGCGCAGCGGCGCACCGTAGGTCAGGCCGCGGTTGCGGCACTCGCGCTCGTCGAACGGGGGTTCGCCAAGCTTGTAGCTGACGTACTCCAGGGCGGCATTGCCGGAGTAGCTGCTGATCGGGAACACCGACTTGAGGGCGGCATGCAGGCCGCGCTCCTCGCGCTTGTCGCCGCTGGCGCCCTCCTGGAGGAACTCGCGGTACGAGTCCATCTGGATGGCCAGCAGGTAGGGCACCTCAAGGACCTGCCGGCGCTTGCCGAAGTCCTTGCGGATCCGCTTCTTTTCGGTGAAGGAGTACGTCATGGTGTGCTACCGCCTCGGGTATCTGTGGCCTGCGCGTCCGCGGGCCCGGGGGACATCAAACTGACAGTGGGAAGTCGCTGGTATTGCCGGCACCAGCACGCCCTCTCCCGCTACTTCCAACTGTCAACTCGCATTTTCTTGCACGGCCGTTCCAGGAACGGCCAAAGGCCGGGGGCTTTCGCCCCCAGCCTCAGGTGGTCGCCGATGTAGCGCGGCGACGCAATGAAGCGCTTACTTGAGCTCGACCGTGGCGCCGGCCGCCTCGAGGTCCTTCTTGAACTTCTCGGCTTCTTCCTTCGAAGCGCCTTCCTTGACGACGCCGGTGGCCTCGACGAGGTCCTTGGCTTCCTTCAGGCCCAGGCCGGTGATGGCGCGGACGGCCTTGATGACCTCGACCTTCTTGTCGCCGGCAGCCTTCAGGATGACGTTGAACTCGGTCTGCTCCTCGGCGGCGGCGGCCGGGCCAGCGGCGGCGGCCACGGCAACCGGGGCGGCGGCGGAGACGCCGAACTTCTCTTCGATGGCCTTGACCAGCTCCATCACTTCCATCAGGGACTTGGCCGCGATGGCCTCGACGATCTGCTCGTTGGAAAGGGACATTGTATTTACCTCTGGAAAATTGTTACTGGATGGTTTGATTTGTCGGAACCAGGGCGTCGCTCAGGCGGTTTCGGCCTGGGCCTCGGCCGGAGCCTCGGCGCCGCCTTCCTTCTCGCCCACGGCCTTGACGGCACGGGCGAACATGGTGGCGGGTTCGGACAGGACGCGGGCCAGCATCGACAGGGCCTGCTCGAGCGTCGGCAGCGAAGCCAGGACGTCGACGTGGCTGGCCGGGTACAGCTGGCCACCGACGGAAACGACCTTGGCCTGCAGCTTGTCGTTGCCCTTGGCGAACTCCTTGATCAGGCGACCGGCAGCACCGGGCTCCTCGGTCGAGAACGCGTAAAGCAGCGGGCCCACCAGCGCGTCCTTGACGCACTCGTAGTCCGTGCCTTCGACGGCGCGTGCAGCCAGCGTGTTCTTCACTACCTTCAGGTAGACGCCGGTTTCACGAGCCTTCTTGCGCATCTCGGTCATCTTCTCGACCGTGATGCCCGCGTACTCAGCCGCGATCAGGGAGTGCGCCTTGGCGGCGACGTCTGCCAGCTCGGCGACAACTTCTTGCTTTTGGGACAGATTGAGAGCCATTGCACTCCTCCAATTGGACTCCACCCGCGGCTCCAGCCGCTGGTGGTCTTGGGCGGCGCCGTTCCCTCGGCGCCGGGGACGCGGGTGCGTCCCGGTGGTGGCCTATCCAGATTTCTCCAGGAGGCGGCACCATCTACGCAGGCCCGTGCTTCGTTCGAAGCCCGGATTAAGCGGACCCGCTTGTGGCGACGGCGATTCCTTGCCTTTCGTGCATCCCTGCCCGACGTCGTCACGCGCTGACCGCACCTGCGGTCTTTGATGGCTCCGCCGCGAACGCGATCGCGGCGGCGCCTTCAAAACTTTCCGCCCGGGTCGCGACCCGGCCGGTTTCTAACGATTACTTGGCGACCGACAGGCTGGCCTGGTCGATGACCACGCCCACGCCCATGGTCGAGCTCAGCGAGACCTTCTGCAGGTACTGGCCCTTGGCGGCGGCCGGCTTGGCCTTCACCAGGTCGCCCAGCAGGGCGTTGAGGTTCGACTTGAGCGACTCGGCGTCGAAATTGGCCTTGCCGATCGTGCAGTGGATGATGCCCGCCTTGTCGGTGCGGTAACGCACCTGGCCGGCCTTGGCGTTGCGCACGGCGCCAGCGGCGTCGGGCGACACGGTGCCGACCTTGGGGTTCGGCATCAGGCCGCGCGGGCCGAGCACCTGGCCGAGCTTGCCGACCACGCGCATGGCGTCCGGCGTGGCGATGACCACGTCGTAGTTGAGGTCGCCGGCCAGCATCTTGTCGGCCAGGTCGTCCATGCCGACCACGTCGGCACCCGCGGCCAGGGCCTCGTCGGCCTTGGCGCCGGGCGGGCAGAACACCGCCACGCGCACGGACTTGCCGGTACCGGCCGGCAGCACGGTGGAACCGCGCACCTGCTGGTCGGACTTCTTGGCGTCGACGCCGAGGCGCACGGACACGTCCACGGACTCGACGAACTTGGTCTTCGAGTTGGACTGGATGAGCTTGAGGGCTTCGTCGATCGAGTACGGCTTGCCGGCCACGACCTGGGACTGAAGAGCCTTGTAACGCTTGGAAACCTTAGCCATGTCTTAGCCCTCCACCACGAGACCCATGCTGCGGGCGCTACCGGCAATGGTGCGCACCGCGGCGTCGAGCGAAGCAGCCGTGAGATCGGCTTCCTTCGCCTTGACGATGTCTTCGAGCTGCTTGCGCGTGACCTTGCCCACCTTCTCGGTGTTCGGGCGCTTGGAGCCCGAGGTCAGGCCGGCGGCCTTCTTGAGCAGCACGGTGGCCGGGGTGCTCTTGGTGATGAAGGTGAAGGTACGGTCCGAGTACGCGGTGATGATCACCGGGGTCGGCAGGCCGGGCTCGAGCTTGGAGGTGGCGGCATTGAACGCCTTGCAGAACTCCATGATGTTCAGGCCGCGCTGACCCAGCGCGGGACCCACGGGCGGCGAGGGGTTGGCCTGGCCGGCCTTCACCTGCAGCTTGATGTAACCAACTACTTTCTTAGCCATTGTCTTGTCTCCGGGTGCAAGCGCCTGTTGTCAGGCTCCCCATCGTGCCGGGTGGGAACGTGCCCCGGCCTCCACGTCTACAGCGAAACCTCGCGTCAGGCCTTCTCGACCTGGCCGAACTCCAGCTCCACCGGGGTGGACCGGCCGAAGATCGACACCGCCACGCGCAGGCGGCTCTTTTCGTAATTGACTTCCTCGACCACGCCGTTGAAGTCGTTGAACGGGCCCTCGGTGACGCGCACCATCTCGCCCGGCTCGAACAGCACCTTGGGCTTGGGCTTGTCGACGCCGTCCTGGACCCGGCGAAGGATGACGTCCGCCTCGTGGTCCTGGATCGGCAGCGGACGCTCGGCGGTGCCGCCGATGAAGCCCATCACCTTCGGGGTTTCCTTGATCAGGTGCCAGGACTCGTCGTCGATGCGCGGGATGCCGCCATCGTCGGTGGTCTCGATCTGCACCAGCACGTAGCCCGGGAAGAACTTGCGCTCGGACTTGCGTTTCTGGCCACCGCGCATCTCGACCACTTCCTCGGTCGGGACCAGCACCTGGCCGAACTTTTCCTGCATTTCGGCGCGCGCGATGCGCGAATCAAGCGCGCGCTGCACCTGGTGCTCGAAGCCCGAATAGGCGTGGACGACATACCAACGCTTGGCCACGTGTATAACTCCTTATTGACCCAGCAAGAGGCGGATCAGCCACGAAATCACCAGATCGAAGCCCGAAAGGATCAGGGCGACGATGACGACCACCACCAGGACCATGCCGGTGGTGCGCATGGTTTCCTGCCGCGTCGGCCAGACCACCTTGCGAAGCTCGAACATGGACTCGGAAAGGAACTCCCGCGCCGCATGCCCCTTGGCCGTGAAGGCCATGATGCCAACCGCCGCCGCGACACCGGCCGCGATCACCAGCCCGCGCAGTGGGCCCGGCCACTGGCCGAAGTAGTAGAAGGCGTAGAACCCGGCCACCAGTACCGCGGCGGCCAGGACGTACTTGGCGACGTCGGCGGGGCTTGCCGCCTGCTGGGATTGATCGACCTTCGTGTTCATTCGACTCTTGCCCGGCCGGAGCCGGTTGGTGGCGGTGGCCCCCGGGGGGACCGCTGCCTGCGGGTGGCGCGCCAGGTAGGACTCGAACCTACAACCTGCGGTTTTGGAGACCGCTGCTCTGCCAGTTGAGCTACTGACGCAATGGCATCTCTAAACGGGCGATGGCGGACCGCTTCCGGCCCGCCATTCCCGATACCCGACCGGCCAACGCCGGCCGGGCAATGGGCTTACTTGATGATCTTCGCAACCACGCCGGCGCCGACCGTGCGGCCGCCCTCGCGGATGGCGAAACGCAGGCCTTCGTCCATCGCGA
>CAXAYM010000121.1:0-6562 GCA_963973175.1 uncultured Arenimonas sp. | reverse complement strand
CACCGGCGCACCCGCCGCTGGCCGGGCGCGAAACCGCCGACGTGGTGGTGCTGGGCGCCGGGCTGACCGGCCTGTCCGCGGCGCTGGAGCTGGCCCAGGCAGGTCTGGACGTCATCGTCCTCGAGGCCCGCGAGGTGGGCTGGGGCGCCAGCGGCCGCAACGGTGGCCAGGTGATCTTCGGCTACGGCTGCGACCAGGCGAAGATCGCCGGCTTGCTGGGCCTTCAGGCTTCGCGCGAACTGTTCAAGTGGTCGGTGGAGGCGGTCGACCAGGTGCGAAGGCGCATCATCGAACACCGCATTGATGCGCACTGGCGCGACGGCCATGCCCACGTGGCGATCAAGCCGCGGCACGTGGCCGAGCTCAAGGCCTGGCAGGCCGACCTGGCTGAAAACTACGGCTACCCGCTGCAGTGGTGGGAACGCGAGCCGCTGCAGGCGGTGGTGTCGAGCCCGCGCTACATCGGCGCGCTCTACGATCCCTGTTCCGGCCACCTGCACCCACTGAACTACACGCGCGGCCTGGCGCGCGCGGCGACGCAGGCCGGCGTGCGCATCTTCGAACAATCCCGGGTGACGGCGCTCCAGCGCGGGTCGCGGCCCGTGCTGCGCACCGACGCCGGCGAGGTACAGGCGGATTTCGTGGTGCTGGCCGGCAATGCGCTCGTGCACGGCATCGCACCCGAGCTCGATGCGCGGGTGATGCCGGTGGGCACCTACATCGGCGCCACCGAACCGCTGGGGGCCGCGCGCGCGCGCGAACTGATCCGCAACGACATGGCGGTGGCCGACATCAACTGGGCGCTGGATTATTTCCGGCTCAGCGCCGACCACCGGCTGCTCTTCGGTGGCCGCGCCAGCTACTCCACCCTGCCGCCACCGGGCCTGGCCGGCGTGATGACCCGGCGCATGCGGCGCGTTTTCCCGCAGCTGGCCGACCTGCGCTTCGAGCAGGTCTGGGGTGGGCTGATCGACATCAGCCTCAACCGCGCCCCGCACTGGGGCCGGCTCGGCGAAAACATTTACTTCGCGCAAGGTTTCAGCGGGCACGGCGTGGCGGCGACCGGACTGGCCGGCCAGGTGATCGCCGAAGCCATCCGTGGCCAGGCCGGGCGCCTGGATGTGTTCGCCCGCATCCCCCACCGCCCCTTCCCCGGCGGCCGCGCGCTGCGCACGCCGCTGCTGGTGGCCGCGATGGCCTGGTTCAAGCTGCGCGACGCGCTCTGGTGAGCCCGCCGCGCCTGCCTGCCCCGGCGCCGGTCAGGTCGTGGGCAGCACGTTGGCGTTGAGCCGGAACAGGTTGCCCGGGTCGTAGCGGTTCTTCACCTGCACCAGGCGGGCGTGGTTGCCCTGGTAGTTTCCGCCGACCACACGGGACGACTCGTTGGTCACCTCGTTGGCGTACCAGCCGTCGGTGAAGGGCTCGAAGGCTTTCCATTCCTCGCGAATGTAGGCCACGTGCTGCTCCGGCGATTCCGCGAGCGGCCAGCGCACGAAGAACAGCATGTTGGCGATGGCCTTGCGCTGTGCGAACGCGGTGGCGTCGGCCGGCACCCGGCCGATGGCGCCGCCCGCGTGCTGGAAAAGCAGCATGGTGCCGCGTTCGACGAAGCCGTCGAAGTTGTCCGCGATCACTTCGACCAGCGCATCCGGGAATTCGTTGATGAAGCCGGACTTGAGATACTGGGCGTGGTTCCGCGGGTCTGCGTTGTCATGGATGCGCTGGATGGCGACGTAGTCGCGCCGCTCGATGCCGTCCCGGATAGGCTTGCCGGCTTTGTACAGCGGCGCGAGGATGGCCTCCGCCTTCTCCTCGGGGCCGGAGTAACAGACATGCATGCCAACGAAGCCATCCGGCTGGCCGATCGGGGAGCTGGCGATGAGGTCGAGGTACAGCTCGTCCGGCGCCTGCCGTGAATAGTCGGCATAGAACCGCGCGATGTCGCGGAGCTGGGACAGCGGGAAGAGCAGGTCGCCGCCGACCACCGTTCGCTTCATCGGATGGAGCTGGAACTCGAAGCGGGTCACCACGCCGAAATTGCCGCCACCGCCGCGCACGCCCCAGTAAAGGTCCGGGTGCTCCTCGGCGTTCGCGTGCAACAGCTTGCCGTCGGCGGTGACGATATCGACTGCCGTGACGTTGTCCAGGGCGAGGCCGAAGCGCCGCGCCAGGCGGCCAAAGCCACCGCCCAGGGTCAGGCCACCCACGCCCGTATGCGACACCGTACCAGCGGTGGTGACCAGGCCCTGCGCCATGGCCTCGTGGTCGAGCGAGGCCAGCAGGCTGCCACCGGCGACATGGGCGCGGCGCGTGCGGGCATCCACGTGGGTGCCACGCAGTGTCGAAAGGTCGATCTGCAGGCCCCCGTCACAGGTGGACTTGCCGCCGTAGCTGTGGCCACCGCATTTCACCGCCAGTAGCAGGTCGCGCTGCCGGGCAAATTCCACCGCCCGCATGACGTCGGAGGCCCCGGTGGGCTGCACCACCAGCGCCGGGTACTTGTCGATGCCGGCGTTGACCACGCGTCGAGCGTCGTCATAGCCCTCGTGGCCCGGGAGCAGCAGTCGCCCCTGCAGGCTGTCGCGCAATTCCTCCAGCGCCGCGTGTTCCAGCGTCAGCTTGCGCCCGTCCAGACCGATGGCTTCGACGGCGCCATCCACCTTGGACAGCGTTCGCACCGCTTGCGCGAGTGCGGCGGAGGTGGGCAGCGCGGCCATGGCCGCGGCGCCCAAAGCGGTCTGCATGAATCGGCGTCTTTGCATGACGTTCTCCCCTCGTCTGGTCTGGCGTCCCCGATGGGCGGCAACCGGGACAGGTCCGCCCGGGCCCATGGCCGCGGACGCATCCGACGCACCCTGGGCCTTCCTACCAGTGGAACGCGTGCCGGGGTGCGTTCCGGCCGTCATTGCCTGATGTGGCCAGTTGGCCGGCTCTCCATGCCCCGCGACCCCGGCTGACCCCCGAGTCGCCCACAGAATCTGGAGCTGACTGGGCCAGCCGCAGGTGCGACGGCAACAGCCGCCACTTGAAGGGCAGGCATCAGCTTCCGGCCAAAAGCAGGCGCCAGCCAGTGCGTCATGAGCCGGGTTTCGAATTTCGTCGGAGATCAGACTGTATCCTCACCGTGTCATTCGGCACGTATCGCCACAACTCGCGACAGGTACGCTGCGGTGGACTTCAGACGCGAATCACTGAGGAAGCGATATGCACAAGTTGTGCTACGCACTGTTCGCAGCGAGCCTGCTATCCAGCCCGCCGGCCTTTTCGAGCGACAAGCCGCGAGTTCTGATCGGCGTATCCAACGTCGCGGACATGGGCGACCCTGACAAGCATGAGGCCGGGAACAACCTTTGGGAAGTTGCTCCCGCCTACCACGTGTTCGTGATGCATGGATTCGAAGTCGACTTCGTGTCTCCCCGAGGTGGCCAGGTTCCCTTCTCCATGGATGAGGACGCCGTCGACCCCCCGGGAATGGTTAGCTACACCATCAAACACGAGGGGTTTCGCGGTAGAAGCAACAACACATTGAAGCCCGCGGACGTCGATTCCTCCCGCTACGCAGGCTACTTCGTGGCAGGCGGACTCGGTCCATTGTTCGATCTTGCGACCAACGAGGACATCCTCACTATCGCTTCGGAAATCTACGCCAGCGGTGGCGTGCTGGGTGGTTGCGGACACGGCCCCGGCAGCCTTGCCAACATTCAACTTGAACCCGACATCTATGTCGTGAGTGGGAAGCGCGTGACCGGATTCCCGAACTCAAGCGAGGAAGCCAGTCGGTGGTCGAAAGGAGGCCTCCTTCTGCCGTTTCGAGTAGAAGACGCCCTTCGCGAAAGCGGTGGAGTCTTCCAGACCAAGGACGACCTCGCCAACAAGTTCGATCTGGTTGTCGATGACCGGATCGTGACAGCCAAGTTCATGACCTCGTGTGCCAACGCTGCAAAGGAAGTAGTTACCATCATTCAACGATAGCCCTGCAAGGTCCACGCACGCCCCGTAAATGGATGTCTGCTTCGGGTCGGAAGCAGGCGCATCCCATCGAACCCACTACGGCGCCAGATTGATCCAGGTCGCCTTCATTTCCGTGTACTTGTCGAACGCATGCAGCGACTTGTCGCGGCCGTTGCCGGACTGCTTGTAGCCACCGAAGGGCGCGGTCATGTCGCCGCCGTCCCAGTAGTTCACCCAGACGCTGCCGGCGCGCAGCTTGCGGGCGACGCGGTGGGCGCGGCTCAGGTCGGAGGTGAACACGCCTGCCGCCAGCCCGTACTCACTGTCGTTGGCGATCGCCAGGGCTTCGGCTTCATCGTCGAAGGCGATGACGCTCAGCACCGGCCCGAAGATTTCCTCGCGGGCGATGGTGTGGCCGGCCGCCACGTCGTCGAAGATCGTCGGCGCCAGGTAACAGCCGCCATCCACCGTGGCCAGGCGTTCGCCGCCGATCACCAGCCGGCCGCCTTCGTCGCGACCCTTGGCGATGTAATCGAGCACGCGACGGGTCTGGCCTTCATCGACCATCGCGCCCATCGGCGCGCCCGGGTCCAGCGGATGGCCAGGCTGCATGGCCTGGCCATGTTTCGCGACCAGGGCCACGAACTCGTCCTTGATGCCACGTTCCACCAGCAACCGGGACGCCGCCGTGCATACCTCGCCCTGGTTGTAGAAGATGCCGCTGGCCGCGGCCTTGGCGGCGCGGTCGAGATCCGGCGCGTCGGCAAAAACCAGGTTGGGGCTCTTGCCGCCGCACTCGAGGTACACGCGCTTCATGTTCGATTCGCCGGCGCAGACCAGCAGGTGCTTGCCGACGGCGGTCGAACCGGTGAACACCAGGCCGTCCACGTCCATGTGCCGGGCCAGCGGTTCCCCGGTGTCCTTGCCAAATCCCGGCAGCACGTTCAGCACGCCGGGCGGCAAACCGGCTTCCATGGCCAGCTCGGCGAAGCGGATCGCGGTCAGCGGTGACTTCTCGGACGGCTTGAGCAGCACCGAATTGCCCATCGCCAGCGCCGGCGCCAGCTTCCAGGCGGCCATCAGCAGCGGGAAGTTCCAGGGCACGATGGCGGCCACCACGCCCAGCGGTTCGCGCGTGGCCAGACCGAGTTCGTCGGGCCCGGTGGCAGCGATCTCGCCGTAGACCTTGTCGATGGCCTCGCCGGTCCAGGCCAAGCAGCGTGCGGTCGCGGCCATGTCGACGTTCAGTGCGTCCGAGATGGGCTTGCCCATGTCCAGGGTTTCAAGCAATGCCAGTTCGTCGGCGTTTTCAGTTACCAGTTCGGCCAGGCGCACCAGCACCTTCTTGCGCCAGGACGGCTTGGCATTGGCCCAGTCGCCGGCATCGAAGGCACGGCGCGCGGCGCGCACGGCGCCGTCGACGTCGGCGGCCTTGCACGCGGCCACCTGCGCCAGCACCCGGCCATCCACCGGGCTGAGGCAATCGAAGGTTTCACCCGCAGCGGCGTCCACGTAGCGCCCATTGACGAAAGCCTGGCTGCGGATGGACAGGCGGCTGGCGAGGGCTTCCCAGTCGGCGCGGGTCTTGGGGTCGGTCATGGCGGGCCTCTAGAAAGTGGGGGGCGTGCTGGCGCTGATGATCACGGCGTCGTCCTTGCCGACATTGCGGAAGCGGTGCGGCTGGCGGCACTCGAAATAATAGGCTTCGCCCGGGCCAAGCACCTTGCGCTGGGTCCCGACGGTGATCTCGACCTGGCCCCTGACCACCACGCCGCCCTCTTCGCCCTCGTGCTGGATCATCGACTCGCCCGTATCGCTGCCGGGCGGCATCACTTCGCGCAGGACGCACATCTGGCGGTTGCGCCGGCGGTGGCCGACCAGGAAATAGTGGATGTCGTTGTTGCCGACGTCGGGCAGTTCGGCCGCGGCGTAGAAGGGGCCGTCGCCGGCGTCCTCGAGGTCCTGGGTGAAGAAGTCGGCCAGCGAGATCGGGATGCCGTCGAGCACCTTCTTCAGGGAACTGATCGACGGGCTGACCTTGTTCTGTTCGATCAGCGAGATGGTGGAGTTGGTCACCCCCACCCGTTTGGCCAGCTCGCGCTGGCTCAGTCCCTTGCCCTTGCGCACGGCCTGGAGCCGGATGCCGATATCCAAGAGGGTCACCTCGCCGCGGGAATTGCTGAATATTTGACACCCTTTGTAAAGTTTATTCAACGCTGATAGCGTTGCCGGCAGTCCCCAACCCTTGCCCGAGCCCCGCCATGTCCGCTGCCGACACCCCCTCCCTCGCCGACCCGCTGGCCCGGGCGACGGAGACGCCGGAACGCACCGACGCGTTCTGGATGCCGTTCACCGCCAACCGCCAGTTCAAGAAGACGCCGCGGCTGCTGGCCAGCGCCGAGGGCATGTATTACCGCAGCACCGACGGCCGCGAGATCCTCGACGGCACCGCCGGCCTGTGGTGCGTCAACGCCGGCCACGGGCACCCGCACATCGTGCAGGCGATCCAGAAGCAGGCGGCGACCCTGGACTTCGCACCGACCTTCCAGATGGGCCATCCCCTGCCCTTCGAGCTGGCCGAGCGCCTGGCGGCGATCGCGCCGGACCCGCT
>CAXAYM010000120.1:0-6585 GCA_963973175.1 uncultured Arenimonas sp. | reverse complement strand
GCCCAGCCGGCGGCCCAGCCGGCCCAGCCGGCGACCCCGCCACCGAGCCAGCCGGCCCAGCCGGCCACCCCGGCCCCGAGCCGCCCGGCCACCCCGCCGCCCGCCCCGGCCCAGCCGGCGCAGCCGGCGCTGGCCAGCAGCAGCAATCCGGTGGCGGTGCGTGCCCCGCAGCCTTCCTACCCGCGTGCGGCTTACCGGGGCGGCGTATCGGGCGAAGTCACCGTCGAGATTTCCATCGCCGCCAGCGGCGAAGTGACCAACGTCAGCATCGTGCGCTCGCAGCCGCGTGGCACCTTCGACCGCGAGGTCCAGCAGACCGTGCGCGACTGGCGCTTCGAGCCGATGGACGGCCCGGCGACGATCACGCGGACCTTCACCTTCCGCCCGTAACCCGCGCGCAAGCTGAAAACAAAAGGCCCGGCATTCGCCGGGCCTTTTTTCTTGCCAGGGTGGGGGGCCTCAGGCTGAAACCGCCAGCTGTTCGCGGTGGTAGATGCGCACCGCCAGCCACACCAGCAGCACGGCCAGGCCGAGGGTGCAGCCGAAGCTGAGCGCGAAGTCCGCCAACGCGATGGTCTCGCCCCGGGCCAGTTCCATGATCAGGACGTTCTGCGACAGCAGCGGCGTGGCCGACATCCACAGCTCGCCTTTCATCGGCGACACCATCAGCAGGACCGAGGGAATCATCGGCAGCAGCATCAGCAGCGAGAGGTAGGTCTGGGCCTCGCGATAGCTCTTGGCGTACGCCGCCACCACCGTCTGCAGCGCCGCGAACACCAGCGCCAGCGGCACCATCAGCAGCCCGGCGCGAAGGATCAGCCCGGCGCCGAAATCCACCTTCATTCCCAGCTTGTCGAGCGGGATGAACTGGAAGGCCACCGCGAACGCGACCAGGCTGAGCATCATCGACACCATCGCGAAACCGAAGGTCGCGCCGAGTTTCCCGAGCACGATCTGGGCCCGCGAGGCCGGGCTCGCCAGCAGCGGTTCCAGCGATTGCCGCTCGCGTTCGCCGGCGGTGGTGTCGATCGCCAGGTACATGCCGCCGAGGAAGGCACCCAGGATCAGCAGGTAAGGCAGGAAACTCAGCAGCTGGCCCGCGCGCTGCTGCGTGCTGGCCAGGTCGCGCTGCGCGACCACCACCGGGGACAGGATCGCCGGGTGCATGCCGCGGGCACTGACCCGCAGCGCGGACTGTTGCCGCGAATACGAGTCGAGCAAGCCCGAAAGCCGGGTCATCGGCGCGCGGGCATCGCGATCGGAGCTGTCGTGCAGTACCTCGACCTGTGCGGTTTCGCCGGCCCGCCAGCGCTCGGGATAATCCGCCGGGATCACCAGCACCGCGCGCGCATCCCGGTCGCGCACCGCGGCCTCGGCGTCCTGCGGCGCCGGCTGCACGCGCACGCCCTGGCGCTTGAGCCAGCCGACCAGGTTGGGCGCATGTTCGGCACCCACGACCGGAATCTCCAGCGGCTTCTCGGCGTTGGAGAGTTCGCGGGTGATCATGAAGCTCATCATCATCACGAAGAACACCGGGCCCAGCAGCGGACCCATCACCAGCGCATTGAAGACCGTCTTGCGGTCGCGCAGGTTCTCGGTGACTTCCTTCAGGAAAACGGTGGTCGCGGCGCTCATGCCATCAGTCCTTCTTCGGTGCCGATCGCCTTGACGAAGGCGTCCTCGAGGTTGCTCTCGCCGGTCTGCGCGCGCAGTTCGTCGGCCGTTCCCTCGGCCACGACGCGGCCATGGGCGATGATGACGATGCGGTCGCAGAGCGCCGCCACCTCCTGCATGATGTGGCTGGAGAACAGCACGCAGCGACCCTCGTCGCGCAGCCGGTGCAGGAAGCGGCGCATCGCGCGCGTGGCCATCACGTCCAGTCCGTTGGTGGGTTCGTCCAGGATCACGTTGCGCGGGTCGTGCACCAGCGCGCGGGCGATGGCGGTCTTGACCCGCTGGCCCTGCGAGAACCCTTCGGTGCGGCGGTCGATGATGTCGCCCATGTCCAGCGCGTCCACCAGGGTCTGCGTGCGCGCGGCGATCGTGGCGTCGTCGATGCCGTGCAGGCGGCCGAAGTAGCGGATGTTCTCGCGGCTGGTCAGGCGCTTGTACAGGCCGCGCGAATCGGGAAGCACGCCCAGCTTCCGGCGCACCGCCTCGGGGTCGTCGGAGGCGTCGACGCCATCCACCATCACCTGGCCGCGGTCGGGACGCAGCAGGGTGTAGAGCATGCGCAGCGTGGTGGTCTTGCCGGCGCCATTGGGGCCGAGCAGGCCGGTGATCTGGCCGTCGTTGGCGCGGAAGCCGACGCCATCGACGGCGGTCACCTTGCCGAAAGCCTTGTGCAGGTCGCGGACCTCGATCATGGCGCGGCTCCGTTGTAATCCAGGAAGAAGGGCGAGGCGTCGAGCACGTCCAGGCACTCCGGATCCAGGCCGGCCGGATCCAGTGTTTCGACGAAATCCGCCGCCAGCTGCGGCGTGCAGCCGCGGGAAAGCAGGATGTGGCCCTGGCCCTTGCCGACCAGGTGGCGCGAACGCGGCAGCGACTTCGCCACGTCGTCGGCATAACGCGGGGGCGTCACCGGGTCGAGTTCACCGGACAGCAGCAGCGTGGGCACGTCGCTCGCCAGCGGTTCACGGAAACCGGGGGACACCGGGCCACGCGGCCAGACGCTGCACTGGTTGAGGGTGACGCCGACGACGGCATTGCCCAGGATCAGGTCCTGGTCCTGGTCGCGCGTGGCGAGGAAGGGCGCGTCCTCGGCGCAGATCACCGACAGCTGCATGCCGTGGTTTATCTGCCCGGACAGCGAGTCGTACACCAGGGCGGCCTGCGCCAGCAGCGGCTGCGGGCGGCCCTTCGCGGCTTCATCGAGCAGCAGCGGCAGCAGCGCCGCGGTTTCCGGGGCATAGGCGAACAGGCGTGCGATCACCGCCACCGCGGCTTCGTCCATGCGCAGTTCGCGCGGTTCGAAGCTGCGGGGATCGGGGACCGCCACCGTCTCCGGCTGGGCGCGGGCGCGGTCGCGAAGCGCGTACAGCGTGCGGTAGGGATCGCCGAAGGCCTTGCGGCAGTCGGGCTCTTCGGCGCAGCGGCCGAGGATGGCCTTGAGCGAGGCCTCGAGATTGACGCTGTGTTCGCTGCCCAGGGCGAGACCGGGCGGCACCACGCCGTCCAGCAGCAGGCTGCGCACGCCATCGGGATACTGGCGCGCATACTCCTGGGCGACCCGGGTGCCGTAGGAACCGCCGTAGACGTTGAACTTCGGCGCGCCCAGGGCCTGGCGCAGGGCCTCGAGGTCGGTGACGGCGACGGACGTCGTGTACTGGGCCACGTCGGCGTCGAAACCGGCGAGGCAGTCGCGGGCCAGTTCGATCTGCTGCTCGTCCGAGGCCTGCGACTCGGCGATCTCGTCCGGGAAATCGCAGGCCAGGCGATGGCCTTCGCCGGTGCCGCGCTGGTCGACGAAAACGATGTGGCGCTTCTCGCGCAGCCGGGAAAAGCCGCCGGCGATGTTCGGGTAGCTTTCCGTCGCCGACTGGCCCGGGCCGCCGGCGATGAACAACACCATGTCGGCTTCGGGTTCGGACGAGCGCGCGGCGGCCAGGCCGACCCGGAGCGAAAGCTTGCGGCCTTCGGGTTTGTCGGGGTCCTCGGGAACCTCGAGGGTCGCGCACTCGAGCCGGGTGGTGGCGCCAGTGCCGGGCTGCGTGAGCTCGCAGGGCGTGAATTCAAGCTGGCCGATGGTGCGGGCCGACGCCAGGTGCGGCGCCAGCAGCGCCGCCAGGGCCAGCGGCAAGAGCAGGGGTTTCATGGATTCTCCCATCCGGGGCCAAATCGGCCCACAGGATGACAGACGACCCGGGGGGCCGAAACGTGACGAAGAGTCGCGTTTATTTCGAGCTGACGTACTTTTCGCGGCGGATGTGGGGCACCGGCAGTCCGGCGGCCTTGAGCGCCTCGAAGCAGGCATCGACCATGTTCGGGTTACCGCACAGGTAGGCGATGTCGCCTTCGGCCGAAGGCGCGAACTCGGCCAGGGCGTCCTGCACGTAGCCGCGCCGGTCGTCCGGGGCGGCATCGGACGGCAGTTCCCGGCTGAAACAGGGGACGAAGCGGAAACCCGGGTTGGCCGCGGCGAAGGCGCGGAAGTCATCGCCGTAGAGCAGCTCCTGCGGCGTGCGGCAGCCGAACAGCAGCACCACCTCGATGCCGCGCTCGCGGATCAGCTCGGCCAGCCGCGGCAGCATGGCGCGGTAGGGCGTGACGCCGGTGCCGGTGCCGATGAGCAGGTATCGCCGGTTGGCGTCGTTGGGCATCAGGCAGAAACGGCCGTAGGGGCCGGAGGCCTGGATCTGCTGGCCCTCGTCGAGCGCTTCGAACAGCGCCGTGGCGGCGCCGCCGGCCACGTAGCTGACCGCGATCTCCACCGCTTCGCCCGGTCCCAGCGCGTGGTCGTGCATGGTCGCCAGGGAATAGCTTCGTTTGGTCGGCGTGCCGTCGGCGTAGTTGAAGTGCACCTGGATGAACTGGCCGGGGATGAAGTCCAGCGGCTGGCCATCGTCACGGGCGAACTCGAGGTGGCGCACGCTGGGTGCCAGCATTCGGCTGCCAACCACGCGAAGCGGGAAATGCACGATGGCCAATACGGACTCCGGGAATGGGAAACAGTGTGCCGCCGCGGCCCCGGGGGACCGGGCGGCAAGGCGCCTATAATAAGGCCCCATCGCCCACCGGCGCAGCGCCGGCCGGCCCAGGAGCCCCATGCACAAGCAACCCGCGCTGGAGATAAGCGATCTCCGCAAGACCTATGACAATGGCGTCGAGGCCCTGAAGGGCGTTTCCCTGCGCGTCGGGGAAGGCGACTTCTATGCCCTGCTCGGGCCCAATGGCGCCGGCAAGTCCACCCTGATCGGCATCGTCAGCTCGCTGGTGAACAAGACGGCCGGTGAAGTCCGCGTGTTCGGCGTCGACCTGCACGCCAACCGTTCGCAGGCCATGCGCCTGGTCGGGCTGGTGCCGCAGGAGATCAACTTCAACATGTTCGAGCAGCCGCTCGACATCCTGGTCAACTACGCCGGTTTCTATGGCATCCCGCGGGCCGAGGCGCTGGAGCGCGCGGAAGAGGAGCTCAGGAAGGCGCAGCTGTGGGACAAGGCGCGCAAGATGTCGCGCACGCTGTCGGGCGGCATGAAGCGCCGGCTGATGATCGCCCGCGCGATGATGACGCGGCCGAAACTTCTGATCCTCGACGAACCCACCGCCGGCGTCGACATCGAAATCCGCCGCGGCATGTGGAAGACGCTCAAGGAGGTCAACGCCGCCGGCACCACGGTCATCCTCACCACGCATTACCTGGAGGAAGCCGAGAGCCTGTGCCGCAACCTGGCGATCATCGACCACGGCCGCATCATCGAGGAAGGCCCGATGAAGACGCTGCTGGCCAAGCTCGACGTCGAAGGTTTCCTGCTTGACGTCGAGGGCGGACTGCCCCCGGCGCTGCCGGCGATCCAGGGCGCCACCCTGCTGGCCGAGGACGACCACACGATTGACCTGGAGATGCCGCGCGAGATGGAGCTCAACCGCGTGTTCGCCGCGCTCGACGCCGCCGGGATCAAGGTGCGTTCGATGCGCACCAAGTCCAACCGGCTCGAGGAACTGTTCGTGCGCCTTACCGGCAATCCGGAGCAGCCGCCGGCCGGGAGCGTCCCGATGCCCGCGGCACCGGCCGTGCAGGAGCCGCGCCCGTGAGCCCGAACCTGGTCGCGCTGTTCACCATCGCCCGCCGCGAGGTCGCCCGCATCCTGCGCATCTGGGGCCAGACCCTGGTGCCGCCGGCGATCACGATGACGCTGTACTTCCTGATCTTCGGCAACCTGATCGGCTCGCGCATCGGCACCATGGACGGCATCAGCTACATGGATTTCATCGTGCCCGGCCTGGTGATGATGTCGATCATCCAGAACGCCTACGGCAACATCAGCTCCAGCTTCTTCGGCGCCAAGTTCGGCCGGCACGTCGAGGAACTGCTGGTGAGCCCGATGCCCAACTGGGTGATCCTGGGTGGTTACGTCGCCGGTGGCGTGCTTCGCGGGCTGATGGTGGGCGCCATCGTGCTGTGCATCGCCATGCTGTTCACCACCGTGCGCATTCCGCATCCGGTGGTGACCCTGGCCACGGTGTTCCTGGGCGCGGTCATCTTCTCGCTGGCGGGCTTCGTCAACGCCGTGTACGCCAAGAAGTTCGACGACGTCGCCATCGTGCCGACCTTCATCCTCACGCCGCTGACCTACCTGGGTGGCGTGTTCTATTCGGTGAAGCTGCTGCCGCAGTGGGCCGAGACGGCCACGCACCTCAACCCGATCTTCTACATGGTCAACGCCTTCCGCTATGGCCTGCTGGGCCAGTCGGACGTGTCGATGGCGGTGGCCTTCGGGCTGATGCTCGTCTTCGTGGCCGGCCTGGGCACGCTGGCGCTGTGGCTTCTGCGGCGGGGCGTCGGGCTGCGCACCTGATCCGGCCCGGGCTGGTTTTTGCCCGGGGCTGCGGGTTAACGTCGGGCCGGTTCCCCTTCCGGCCCCC
>CAXAYM010000119.1:0-6611 GCA_963973175.1 uncultured Arenimonas sp. | reverse complement strand
CCTGAGGCCGTTCGCGGGGAGCCGGCATGCACCGGCGCCCCGCGTTTTCACCCGCTCAGCAGCAACCGTGGTCGCCGAACTGGGCGTTGCCGGCCTGGGCCGCGACGCCGCGCGTCAGGCCCTTTTCGCTGGCGACGTAATGTTCGGCGATCACCTTGGCCACGGCCGAGGTGACCCGCTTGCCGGTGGGGATGTGCAGGAATTCGTTGGGGCCGTGGGCGTTGGAGTGCGGCCCGAGCACGCCGGTGATCATGAACTGGGCGCCGGGGAACTTCTCGCCCAGCATGCCCATGAACGGGATCGTGCCGCCTTCGCCCATGTACATCGCGGGCGCGCCGAAATATTCCTGGCTGGCGTGGTCGATGGCGTGTTCCAGCCAGGGCGCCAGTGCGGGGGCGTTCCAGCCGGTGCTGGCCTTTTCGAGCTCGACTTCCACCTTGCAGCCGTTGGGCGGATTGGCTTCGAGCACGCGGCGGAGGACTTCGCCGGCGCGCTTGGGTTCCAGCGTGGGCGGCAGGCGCAGGCTCAGCTTCACCGCGGTATGCGGCCGCAACACGTTGCCCGCGCTTGAAAGCGGCGGCATGCCGTCCACGCCGGTGACCGACAGGGCGGGGCGCCAGGTGCGGTTGAGCACGAGTTCCGTGAGGTCGGCGTCCATCGGCGTCATGCCCGGCAGGAACGGGAACTTGTCCCAGATTTCCGAGCCCAGCACTTCGGAGGCGCGCGTGGCCTGCTGCCGGCGTTCGTCGGGGATCTCGACGAACAGGTCCTCGACCAGGATCCTGCCGGTGGCCTCGTCCTCGAGCCGCGACAGCAGCTGGCGCAGGATGCGGAAGCTGGAGGGCACGATGCCGCTGGCGTCGCCGCTGTGCACGCCTTCGCTGAGCACGCTGACCTTGAGGTTGCCGCCGGCCAGGCCGCGCAGCGAGGTGGTGCACCAGAGCTGGTCGTAGTTGGCGCAGCCTGAGTCGAGGCAGACCACCAGCGAGGGCTTGCCGATGCGGTCGGCCAGGTGGTCGACGTAGTGGGGGAGGTCGTAGCTGCCGGACTCTTCGCAGGCTTCGATCAGGATGACGCAGCGGGCGTGCGGCAGGCCCTGTTCCTGCAGCACCCGGATCGCGGTGAGTGAACCGTAGAGCGCGTAGCCGTCGTCGGCGCCGCCGCGGCCATAGAGCTTGTCGCCCTTGATCACCGGCTTCCAGGGGCCGAGGTCGTCGGCCCAGCCGGTCATTTCCGGCTGCTTGTCGAGGTGGCCGTAAAGCAGCACGCAGTCGTCGCCCTGGCCGGGCACTTCGATGTAGATCAGCGGCGTGCGGCCTTCGAGTTCGACCACTTCGACGCTCATGCCCTTGATCGGCTGCGCCTTCGCCCAGCCGGCGAGCAGCTTGACGGCATCGTCCATGTAGCCGTTCTCGCGCCACTGCGCGTCGAACATCGGCGACTTGTTCGGGATGCGGATGTACTCGACCAGCTGCGGGACGATGTCGCCGTCCCAGGCATCGGCGACGAAACGTTCGGTCTTGGCGGTGTCCATGGGGATCCTTGCTGCGGTAATGCCCGGATTTTACCGCTTCCGGGCCGCGGCCGCCGTGAGGGTAGGAAGCCGCCGACGGCCTGGAACGCCCGCTTCCGAGCCGCCGCGGGGTGCTTTGGCGATGGGGCCGGCCCGGCCGGACCGGGACACTCTCCCTGCCGACGCCAGCCTGGCGCGGCGAGAACCCAAACCCAAGGAACCGCCATGAAAAAGACCGTTTCCCTGCTCAGCTCGCTGCTGCTGTGCGCCTTCCTGTCCGGCGGCGCGCTGGCCGCCGAAAAGGTGGACATCAACAGTGCCGACGCTGCCACCCTCGACCGCGTGCTCGATGGCGTCGGCCCCAGCAAGGCCGAAGCCATCGTCAGCCACCGCGACAAGCACGGCGCTTTCCGCAGTGCCGATGAACTGGCCGAGGTGAAGGGCATCGGCCTCGCCCTGGTCGAAGCCAACCGCGACCGCATCGAGGTCGGCGCCGGCAAGGCGCGGGCGCCGGCGGCGGCGCCCGTCGCCTCCGACTGAGCCCCGCGCCCCGCGTGAACCCCCGACTTGGCCCGGCACCCGCCGGGCCCCTTTTCCCAGGAGGATGGGATGTCGCCTTCACTGCCCGTGCGTGACCAGCCCGACCCTGGCTTCCGGCGGATCCGCCTCGAACGCCGGTCGGTGCCCGGCCGGACCTACCTGCTGAGCGTGGCGACGCTCTACCGTCGGCCTGTCTTCAGTGACGACGAGGCCGCGCGGGCGGTCTGCCGGGTGCACACCGCGCAATGGCCCTGGCGGGACAGTGCCGTGCTGGCCTGGGTGCTGATGCCGGACCAGTGGCAGGGCCTGGTGACCCTGGGCGAACGCGACAGCCTGTCGACCCTGGTCGGGCGCTTCAAGTCACTGACCTCCCGCGCCGTCGAAGACCGGCATCGCGTCAACGGCTGGCTTTGGGGGCGCGGCTTCACCGACCGGGTGCTGGGGCCGGACGAGCCGGCCATGGACGCCGCGCGCCATCTGGTCGGGTTTCCGCTCCGCAGCGGCCTGGTGCGGCGCCTGGGCGACTACGCGTACTGGAACACGGCCTGGCTGGACCTGGCCGGGCCCTGACGGCGCTGCGATAGACTGCGCGGCATGATCCTGCCGCCATATCGCATCGCTGCCTCCACCATCCCCGGCGCCGGCAAAGGACTTTTCCTGCAGGCGCCCGTGGCGCGCGGGCGGGTGGTCGTCGCGCCCGACGACATCCGAGGCACCCAGCGCTGGGAGGACGTGCGTGCACGACCGGATGCCGAAGCGGCGATGGCCGCCAGCGTGCGCTGGTTCGAAGACCAGTGCACGGTCAGCCTGGACTGGCCGGACGAATGTTTCGTCAACCACAGCTTCGAGCCCAACGGCCTGTGGCACCTGGGCTTCATCTTTGCCGCGCGCGACCTGGCGGCCGGCGAGGAGCTGACGGTGGACTACCGGCACCTGCTGCCGGAAGGCGAGGTCGAGGTTTTCCGCGACGCCGGCAGCGGCCGCGAGATCGTCGGGTTCTCGTGGGCTGAATCGCTTGCCCGTTCCAGCCGCGCCCTGCTGGCGCTCCAGGCCGCCTGATGCGCCTGTTGCACCTGCCGGCCCAGGAATACCGCCGCGAACGCTGGCGCAATGAACGCGGCTGGACGCGGGAGATCCACCGTTTCCCGGAAGGCAGCGCCGACTGGACCTGGCGCGCCTCGATCGCGGAAATCGACCAGGATGCGCCGTTTTCGGCTTTCCCTGGCGTCGACCGCGAACTGGTGCTGATGGCCGGCGAGGGCATGCACCTTCATTTCGAGGACGGTGAATCGGCGACGCTGCTGCCGCCCCACGACCGCATCCGCTTCGCGGGCGAACGACCGCTGCGGGCCGAGCTGATCGCCGGCCCGACCCATGATTTCAACCTGATGTGGCGCCGCGACGCTTTCGACGCGACCCTGCTGCACCGCCCGCTGGTGGGGCCGATGGTGTTCTTCGCCGAAGCCGGGACCACCTGGCTGGTGCACCTGATCCGCGGCCAGGCCTGGTTCAAGGACCTCGCGCGCCCCCTGCGACTGGAACAGGCGGACAGCGTGCTGCTGTTGCCCGATCCCGACGGTCCGTCCCGGCTGATCCTCGAAGGCGGCGGTGAACTATTGCTCGCCAAACTCCAGTCCAGACACCCGTTGTAGGAGCGCCTTCAGGCGCGAATCTCTTCTTTGCCAAGGGCAAAGTCGCAAAGATTCACGCCTGAAGGCGCTCCTATAGAGGCCGCGCTCAGCGGTCGTCGCGGGTCCAGACGGCGCCGTCTTCCACCTTCACCGGGAAACGCGGCACCGGCGCATAGGCGGGCGCGCACAGGGCCTCGCCGGTCCGAAGGTCGAAGCGCGCGCCGTGGAGGGTGCATTCCACTTCGCCGCCTTCGATGGCACCGGCGCTGAGCTCGAAATCCTCGTGCGTGCACTTGTCTTCGACGGCGTACAGGTCGCCGTCGAGATTGACGACCAGGATCGGCGTGTCGCCGTCCCAGGCCACCTGGGACTCACCGGGCAGCAGCTCGGACGTGGCGCAGACGCGAACCCAGTCGCTCACAGGGTCTTCTCCAGCACTTCGAAGCGCAGGTCGTCGCGCCTCGGCAGGCCGAAGCGTTCGTCGCCGTAGGGAAACGGCTTCTTGATGCCGGTGCGCCGGTAGCCGCGGCGTTCGTACCAGGCGATCAGCTCCTCGCGCAGGTCGATGACGGTCATGCGCATGCGGGCCATGCCGAAATCGTCGCGCGCCATCCGTTCGGCCTCGGCCAGGACCTGGCCACCGATGCCCGCGCCCTGCAGTCCGGGTTTCACCGAGAACATCCCGAAATAACCGGCGCCATCCTCGACCGCGACATGGGCGCAGGCCAGCAGTTCGCCGTCGCGTTCGGCCAGCAGCATGCGACTCTGGGGCCGCGCAAGCTGGGCGAGTACGTCCTCCGGACCGGTTCGGCGGCCGTCGAGCAAATCGGCTTCGGTGGTCCAGCCGGCGCGGCTGGCGTCACCGCGGTAGGCCGACTCTACGAGCGCGACGATGCCATCGACGTCGGCCTCGGACGCGGTTCGGAAGGCGAGCAGGGAGGGCGTGGTTTGCAGGGTCATGGCGGGCTGGGCAGGGACTCAGAGCAGCAGCTTGCGGACCTTCCCGATGCCTTCGGCCAGCTTCTCCACCTCGACGTGGGTGTTGTAGAAGGCCAGCGAGGCGCGGCAGGTCGCGGGTACGCCAAAGTGTGCCATCAGCGGGTGCGCGCAGTGGTGGCCCGAGCGAACGGCGATGCCTTCCAGGTCCAGCAGGGTGGCGAGGTCGTGCGCGTGCGCGCCGTCGACCAGGAAGCTGATCACCGCGGCCTTGCCGGGCGCGGTGCCGAAAATGCGCAGGCCTTCGATGGCGGAGAGGCGTTCGGTGGCATACGCCAGCAGCGCCTGTTCACGCGCCTCGACCTCGGCCATGCCGATCGCCGACAGGTAGTCGGCGGCCGCGCCCAGGCCGACGACACCGGCGATATTGGGCGTGCCGGCTTCGAACTTGTGCGGCGGGTCGTTGTAGACGGTGCCTTCGAAGCGCACTTCCTTGATCATTTCGCCGCCGCCCAGGAAGGGCGGCATCTCGCGAAGGTGCTGGCGCCGGGCCCAGAGCCCCCCGGTGCCGGTCGGCCCGAGCATCTTGTGGCCGGTGAAGGCGTAGAAGTCGCAGCCCAGCAGCGGGATGTCGACGGCGCGGTGCGGCAGGGCCTGGGAGCCGTCGACCAGCGTCACCGCGCCCTGCTTGCGCGCCATGCGGCAGATCTCGGCCACCGGGTTCACCGTGCCCAGGACGTTCGAGACATGGGTGAAGGCGAACAGCTTGACCTCGCCGGTAAGTTTGGCGCGCAGGTCGTCCATGTCCAGCGAGCCGTCGGGCGCCAGTTCCACCACGCGCAGGCTGGCGCCGGTGCGTTCGCAGACCAGCTGCCAGGGCACGATGTTGGCGTGGTGCTCCATGCGCGTGAGCAGGATCACGTCGCCGGCCGTGAGTCGCGGCAGCGCCCAGCTGTAGGCCACCAGGTTGATGCCGAAGGTCGTGCCGGAGGTGAGGATGAGCTCGTCGGCCGGCACGTTGACGAAACCTGCCAGCCGGCGGCGTGCGCCTTCGTAGGCCTCGGTGGCTTCGCTCCCCAGCGCATGCACGGCCCGCGAGACATTGGCATTGTGCTCGCGATAGAACTCGTCCATCGCCCGGATCACCGGCTGGGGTTTCTGGGAGGTGTTGGCCGAATCAAGGTAAACCAGCGGCTTGCCGTGCACCTGCCGGGTCAGCACCGGAAAGTCGGCGCGGATGCGCAGCCAGTCGGGACGCTTGCTGGTGTCCATGCTCGTGGTCATTCCGGGCCCTGCGTGGAAGCCAGCCGCGCCGCGACCGCATCGCCCAGCGCCTGGGCCAGCGCCGCGTCACCCAGTGCCGCCAGCGGTTCACGCAGGAAGGCCTGCATCAGCAGCACCCGTGCCTGGGTCGCCGGCAGGCCGCGGCTGCGCAGGTAGAACAGCGCGGTTTCATCGAGGCGGCCGACGGTGGCGCCGTGCGCGGCCTTGACCTCGTCGGCATGGATCACCAGCACCGGCTGGCTGTCGATTTCGGCCGAATCGGACAGGAGCAGGTTCTTGTTCGACAGCTCGGCCTCGCTGCCATCGGCGCCGGCGCGGATCTCGATGCCTCCGTGGAAAACCGCGCGGCCGCGCTGGTCGGCCAGGCCCCGCCAGGGCAGTTCGCAGCGGGTGTCGCGGGCCTGGTGGCGGATGCCGAGGCGGGTATCGAGGTGGCGCCGGCCGTCGGCCAGCAGCACGCCGCCGGCGTGCAGGGCCGCGCCTTCGCCCTGCAGGTCGACGTTGAGTTCGTGGCGGGACAGGCCCGCGCCCAGCTCCAGGTCCACGCGGCGGTAGACGGTCCTTGAGGCCAGCACGGCGTCGGTGCGCGTGAACAGCGTCGCGCCGGTGTCCTCCTGCTGCAGCCGTGCATGGCGAAGCGAGGCGTCGCCCGCGAGGTGCACGTGCATGAGGTGGTTGCCCAGGTGGCGGTGGGCGCCGCCGCCGAG
>CAXAYM010000118.1:0-6692 GCA_963973175.1 uncultured Arenimonas sp. | reverse complement strand
TGCCGACATAGACCCCTTCGGTTTCCCAGTGCGCCGAGATGCACAGGATGGCCTTGGGCCGGGGCAGGCGTTTGCCCAGGGCCTGCCAGCTACGACGCCAGGCGTTGTCCTCGATGGCGTTCATGGGTGATCCGTGCCCGATGAAAAGGGTGGGCATCGGGCCAGGCATGGACGGGCTCATCGAGTGACTCTCCGGCAGGGGGCGTTGGCCTCCACATTAACCAAGGCCGCGTGGGATGCAAGACGGGCCGGCCCCCGGCCGGTCCCGGACCATGACTTGCGGCACTGCCGGCCGGGCCGGGGATGGCTAGTATTCACTCAACACTATCCACAAGAGGCCTGTATCGCGCAGGCCGGGACAGGACCATGCAGGACACCGAGCCGCACCTGAAGAAGTTCCAGAAAGAGCTCAGTGCCGGGACCGTCTCCCTGGTCCTGCTGGCGGTGCTGGCGCGATCGGACGAGCCGCTTTACGGCTACCAGATCGCCAAGCGCCTGGAGCAGACCGGCGATCCCCTGTTGGGAGGCAAGCAGAGCGCCCTGTACCCGGTGCTGCGCAACCTCAGCGCCGCCGGCCTGGCCGAAAGCCATGTCGAACCCTCCGTCAGCGGGCCCCCGCGCCGCTACTACCGAATCACCACGCTGGGTCGCCAGGCCCTGTCGGAAGGGACCGGCAGCTGGCGAACCCCCCGCGACTCCGTCGATTCCGTGCTGGAAGGAAACCTGTGATGACCGCCGCCACCCCGAAGACCATCCCTGAGTACCTGGACCAGCTGCGTGCGGCCTTGCGCGGCGCCGACACGGCCCTGATCCAGGACGCGCTTTACGATGCCGAGGAATACCTGCGTTCGGAAATGGCCGCCAACCCGGGCCTGTCGGAAGCCGACCTGATCGCCAGCGTCGCCACGACGTACGGCGCCCCGGAGGAAGTGGCCGACATCTATCGCGACACCGAGGTGCAGGTGACGCGGGCGCTGCGCACGCCGCCGGCACCGCCGCGCGAGAGCCTCACCGGCCGCTTTTTCGGCGTCGCCACCGACACCCGGGCCTGGGCGGCGCTCTTCTACATGCTGCTTTCGCTGGCGACCGGCATCATCTATTTCACCGCCGTGGTCACTGGCTTCAGCCTGTCGGCGAGCCTGGCCCTGATGATCATCGGCATCCCGGTGGTGATCCTCTTCGTTGGCCTGGTGCGGGTGCTGTCGTTGGTCGAAGGCCGCATCGTCGAGGTGCTGCTGGGCGAGCGCATGCCGCGCCGCCCGCTCTACCAGGGTCGCGGCCAGCCCTGGCTCGAGCGCATCGGTGCGATGTTCACGGATCCCCGGACCTGGTCGACCATGCTCTACCAGCTGATCATGCTGCCGCTGGGCATCGCCTACTTCACGGCTACCGTGACCGGCCTGGTGCTCTCGGTGGGCCTGGTCGCCGGCGGCATCCTGGCGATCCTGGGCAGTTTCGGCCTGCCGGTAAGCATGGATTGGGACGGCGTCTACTTCGGTGCGCCCTGGCAGGCCGCGCTGGTCATTCTTGCCGGCGGGCTGTTGTTCTTCGCCATGTTGCACCTGGCGCGACTGGTCGGTCGCGGCCACGGCGCCCTGGCCAAGAGCCTGCTGGTCAAGACCGCCCAGCACTGAGGCCGGGGCGGCCTCAGCCCAGTGCCAGGCTCCAGCCCAGGCCCCACAGGCCCTGCCCGACCAGCGCGAGCAGGGCCAGCAGCGAAAGCACGAAGGGCGCGGCGCGGCTCTTTGCCGGATCGATGTAGGCCACCGCGTACCAGACCCGGGCCAGCAGCCAGATCGCGCCGAAAACCGCCGCCAGCCAGGTCAGGCTGAAGGCCGCCGCGGTCCAGAGTGCGGGCAGGAACATCAGTGCCGACTCCTGGGTGTTCATCTGCACCCGGAACGTACGTTCGAAACCTTCCGGCCCCGTCGTGGCGGGGGCCTTGACCCCGTACCGGCCACGGGCGCGGCCCACGAGGCCCATCAGCACCATCAGCAACAGCACGGTGAGCAGGGTGAGCAGGGCGATCAGGGGATGCATGGCAGGCTCCTTCGGATTTGCGCCAGCCTAGCCGTTCGGACGATGAAAGGGGCATCACGGCCGGGTGCGGGTGCGTGCAGTATCGTGGATGCCCGCCACCGCTCCGGAGCGACCGATGTCCGACCCCCTGGCCCAGCCGCTGCGACTGCCCTGCGGCGCGACGCTCGGCAACCGCCTGTGCAAGGCCGCGATGACCGAAGGCCTGGGGGACAACCGGCTGCGGGCGAGCCCCCGGCTCGAGCACCTGTACGGTGCCTGGAGCGACGGCGGCGCCGGCCTGCTGATAACCGGCAACGTGATGATCGACCACCGGGTGCTCGAACGGCCCGGAAACGTGGCGATCGATCCCGGCTTCGCGCCGAGCGTTTCCGTCGAGGCGCGCGAACGACTGCGCAGCTGGGCGAAGGCCGGCACGCGTGCCGGAAATGCGCTGTGGATGCAGATTTCGCATGCGGGCCGGCAGTCGCCGCGATACGTCACGCGTGAACCGGTGGGTCCCTCGGACGTGCAGCTGGACCTGATGGGCAACTACGCACGGCCGCGTGCACTGCGCGAGGAGGAGATCCTGGGGCTGGTGCGGCGCTTCGCCGACGTCGCGGTGATCGCACGCGACTGCGGCTTCACCGGCGTGCAGGTGCATGGCGCCCACGGCTATCTGCTCAGCAGCTTCCTGTCGCCGGTCACTAACCGCCGCACCGACGCCTGGGGGGGCTCGCTGGAAAACCGGTCGCGATTCCTCGTCGAAACCGTGCGCGCGGTTCGCCGCGCGGTCGGCAGGGATTTCCCGGTCTCGGTGAAACTCAACTCCGATGACTTCCGCAAGGGGGGCTTCAGCCACGCCGACTGCCTGGGCGTGGTCGAGTTGCTCAACGGCGAAGGCGTGGACCTGCTGGAAATATCCGGCGGCAACTACGAACAGCCGCGCCTGCTTGGCATCGCCGGCAGGGACGACGATGCCGTGCAGGTGCGACCGAGCACCCGCGTCCGCGAGGCGTATTTCCTCGACTACGCCGCGGCCATCCGCCGCGTGGCGACGATGCCGCTGATGGTGACCGGGGGCTTCCGCAGCCGTGCGGGCATGGAGGCCGCGCTGGCCAGCGGGGACACCGACATGATCGGAATCGCGCGCCCCTTCTGCACGCATCCGGATGTCGCGCGACGCCTGCTGGAACACGCCATCGACGAGCTGCCGGCCTTCGAGCATCGCCTGCACCTGCGCGCCCGCGGCAGGCTGTCGCCGGCCAGCCCCTGGCTGCTGGCCAAGATGGTCAATGTGCTCGGGGCCCAGGGCTGGTATTACCAGCAGATGGACCGGCTGGCGGCCGGGCGGTCCTTCGATCCCGGGCGCGGCATGCTGCGGTCTTTCATGCGTTACTGGTGGAACGACCTGAGCAAGGCGGCCGCGCTGCGCCGCCAGGAGTGAGGACATGAGCCATGATCCCCTGCACGGCGATGAGCCGCTGACCGACGAAAGCGTCGTCGAAGCCACCCGCGAGTGGCTGGAGAAGGCCGTCATCGGCCTGAACCTGTGCCCCTTCGCCAAGGCGGTCCACGTCAAGCGGCAGATCCGCTACGTGGTCAGCCAGGCCACCGACGAGGAAGGCCTGCTGCAGGACCTGCTGCACGAACTGCAGCTGCTGGCCTCGGCCGAACCGGGCGACGTCGAGACCACGCTGCTGGTGCATCCCTTCGTGCTGCGCGATTTCCTCGATTACAACGATTTCCTGGACCTGGCAGACGCTGCCGTCGAGGAGCTTGAGCTCGAGGGCGTGTTGCAGGTGGCCAGCTTCCACCCCGACTACCAGTTCGCCGACAGCGAACCCGACGACATGGCGAACTTCAGCAACCGCTCGCCCTTCCCGACACTGCATCTGCTGCGCGAGGACAGCGTGGACAAGGCGGTGGCGGCGTTCCCGGATGCCGACCGGATCTACGAAACCAACATCGGCACCCTGCGCAGGCTGGGTCCCGACGGCTGGAAGGCGCTTTGGCGGAACTAGCGCCTCAGAACGCGTCGGCGGGCATCGCCATCAGGCTGGGCGCACCCGCCCGGGCCTCTCGGAATCGCTGCTCGACCTCGGGCAGCAGCCAGGCGAAGTAGAAGCGCGCGGTGGCGATCTTGGCCGTGTGGAAGGCATCGTCCCGGCCGATCGCCAGCGCGGCCATGCGCGCCCACAGCCAGGCGAAACACAGGTGGCCGGTGATGCGCAGGTAGGGCACCGCCGCGGCGCCCACCTCGTTGGGATCCGCCTTGGCCTTCGCCCCGAGTTCCCGGGTGAGGGCGACGGTGTCGGCCAGCAGCTTCGAAAGCGGCGCGGTGAACTCGGCCAGGTCCGGGCGGTTCTTGTTTTCCTCGAGGAATGCCTGCACCAGCGCGGCGAACCGACCGAACTTCGTCCCGCCGTCCATCAGCACCTTGCGGCCCAGCAGGTCCAGCGCCTGGATGCCGTTCGTTCCCTCGTAGATCATGTTGATGCGCGCATCGCGCACGAACTGGTCCATGCCCCATTCGCTGATGTAACCGTGGCCTCCCAGCACCTGCTGGCACAGGGTTGCGGTTTCGTAGCCGTTGTCGGTCAGGAAGGCCTTCACGACCGGCGTCAGCAGCGCCATCAGTTCGCTGGCTTCTTCGCGCACGGCCGGATCCGGATGGTCGTGTTCGCGATCGAGCAGCAGGGCGGTCCAGGTGGCGAGGGCGCGGCCACCTTCGTTGTACGCACGCGCGGTGAGCAGCATGCGGCGAACATCCGGGTGCACCAGGATCGAATCGGCGGGTTTGTCGGGCGAGGCCGGACCGGTGGCCGCGCGGCCCTGCAGGCGGTCCTTCGCGTAGGCGGCGGCGTTCTGGTAAGCGACCTCGGCCTGGCCAAGCGACTGCATGCCGACGCCCAGGCGCGCCGAGTTCATCATCACGAACATCGCCGCCAGGCCCTTGTTGGCCTCGCCGATCAGCCAGCCGGTGGCGTCGTCGAGGTTCATCACGCAGGTGGCGTTGCCGTGGATGCCCATCTTGTGTTCGATCGAGCCGGCCTTGATGCCGTTGCGTTCGCCCACCTTGCCATCGGCATCGGGCAGGAACTTGGGCACCAGGAACAAGGAAATGCCCTTGGTGCCCGACGGTGCGCCGGGCAGGCGGGCCAGCACCAGGTGCAGGATGTTCTCGGTGAGGTCGTGCTCGCCGGCGCTGATGAAGATCTTGGTGCCGGTGAGGGCGAAGCTGCCGTCGTCGTTCGGCTCGGCCTTGGTCTTGAGCAGGCCCAGGTCGGTGCCGCAGTGCGGTTCGGTCAGGCACATGGTGCCGGTCCATTCGCCGGACACGATCTTGGTCAGGTAGACCTGCTTCTGTTCTTCGGTGCCGAAGGCCATCAGGCATTCATAGGCGCTGTGCGACAGGCCGGCGTACATCAGCCAGGCCTGGTTGGCCGAGTTCCACATCTCGTACAGGCGGTTGTTGACCAGGGTCGGCAGGCCCTGGCCGCCCCAGTCCGGGTCGCAGGACACCGAGGGCCAGCCGTTGTCGACGTACTGCCGGTAGGCTTCCTTGAAGCCGGGCGGCGCGGTGACCACGCCGTCGCCGTGGAAGGTGCAGCCCTCGCGGTCGCCGACCTGGTTCAGCGGCTGGATGACCTGGCTGGCGAACTTCGCGCCTTCCTCGAGCACGGCCTCGATGGTTTCACGGTCCAGGCCGGCGTGGCGGGGCAGGGCGGCCAGTTCGGATTCGGCCTGCAGCAGGTCGAACAGCACGAACTGCATGTCGCGCAGCGGGGCGTTGTAATGGGGCATGGCGGGCTCTCGGGTCGGGCGTCAGGCGCACCATACCGGTGCGTATGTGATGCCGGAGTATGCCCGAGGCCGGACCCTGGCAGCCAGCCCCGCCCTTTCGGGCGGGACTGGCGCCGGCTTCATTCGACCCGGAAGGGCTGGCTGTGCAGGACCAGCTGGTTGTCGCCGTTGTAGTAACGCAGCTCGTAGTCGCCCGGCGCATCAGGCAGCTTGAGGGTCACCTGGCGCTGGTCGTAGCCCTTGTCGGACTGGACCCGCTTGTTGGCCAGCGATTTGCCGCGGCCGGCGCGGGCGGCCGGGTCCCAGACCTGGACTTCGTCGTAGCGGGCGCCCGGTCCGGTCCAGGTGATCGTCACGTACTGGCCGGCGGGGGCGCTGGCGGGTGGATCGAGCGCGACCTCGACGGCCGTCACCTCGAGCGGCTGTTCGTGCAGCAGCGACGAGTTGTCGCCGTTCCAGTAGCGCAGCGTGTATGCGCCGGGCTCACCCGGTGCCGTCAGCGTGACCTGGCGCTGGTCGTAGCCCTTGTCGTTTTGCACGCGCTGGTTGTCGATCGTCTTGCCGCGGCCGGCGCGGGCGCGCGGATCCCAGACCTGCACTTCGTCGTATTGCGCGCCCGGGCCCGTCCAGGTGACGGTGAAGTCGGAGGCCATCGGCACCGAGGCGGGGGCGTCCAGTGCGACCTCGGTTTCCAGCACGCGCAGGGGGATCGTGACGAGCGCCTTGTTGTTGTCTCCGTTCCAGTAACGCAGCTCGTAGTCGCCCGGGGCGGCCGGCGCGGTCAGGGTCACCTGGCGCTGGCCGTAACCCTTGTCGCTCTGCACGCGCTGGTTGTCGACCACCTTGCCGCTTCCGGCGCGGGCGGACGG
>CAXAYM010000117.1:0-6764 GCA_963973175.1 uncultured Arenimonas sp. | reverse complement strand
TGGAGAAGCCCACGCCAAGGACCGTCCATGCGCCGCCTCTTCCCTGCCCTCCTGGCCATTGCCCTGGCCTGGCCCGTGGCCGGCCCCGCCCAGGACTTTGGCCGCTCCCTCACCCGCACCGCCGAGCGTGCCGTGCAGGGCGAGGTCGAGCGCGCCGTCGACCGCGAGGTGCGGCGCGCCACCCGCTGCGCCTTGGGTGACGAGGACTGTGCGCGTGCCGCGGAACGTCGCGGCGAAGACGTGGATTATTACGAGGAGGACCCGCAGGATTCGGCAGGCCCGTCCGCCGGTGGCCCGGCCCCGCCCGCCGCCGCCTTCCGCGTGCTGCCCTACGCAGGCTCCCGCCAGCGCGACCAGAAGACCTTCGCCTTCGATGCCTATCCGCTGGTGGTGGGCCGCGAGGCCAACGGCGACCTGCGCACGCGCACGGTCGAAGGTCGTGTCACGAAATCGGTGTACGACAACCCCAAGGGCCGCTCCACCCTGGAAATCGCCCGCAACTACGAGCAGGCCCTGGCCGGACTGGGCCTGAAGATCCGGTACCGCTGCGCCAGCGCGCGCGAGTGCGGTCGCGACTGGAAGGACGTGGCCGACATCAACGTCGGCGTGGCCGGCGATATCCGCTACCTGGCCGCCGAAGGGCAGGCCGGCGGGCGGGCCGTGCACGTGGCGGTGATGGTGAACCCGCAGCGCAACTGGGTGTACGTGGTCGAAGGCGAAGCCATGCAGACCGGCCAGGCCGGCGTGGACGCCGCGGCAATGGCGGCCGAACTGGCCGAGGCCGGGCGCGTGCGGCTGGACGGTATCTACTTCGACACCGGCAAGGCCACGCTGCGGCCGGAATCTTCCGACGCGCTGGCGCAGGTGGCCGAACTGATGCGCGCCGATCCGTCGCTGCAGCTCAAAATCGTCGGCCACACCGACGACGTCGGTGATGCCGGCGCGAACCAGCGCCTGAGCGAGGAGCGTGCGCTGGCCGTGCGCTCCGCCTTGGTCATTGAACACCGGGTGCCGGACCGCCGACTGCGCTCACGGGGCGCTGGCGAATCCGAACCCGTGGCGCCCAACAGCAGCGAAGCCGGACGTGCGCTCAACCGCCGCGTCGAACTGGTGAAACCGTGAGCCGGCGGGCCGCCTGGATCGGCACGGGGGCCGCCGTGGTCATCGCCGGCGCGGCGCTGGCGGCCACGGGCCGGATTCCCAACCCCTTCGACCCACCGCCGCCGGAGGTCGTCGACTCCGGCAGCGAAGCCGCCCGCGAAGCCGGTGAGGTCACGATGCCCGCGCCGGCCTCGGCCAGCGATCCTTTCGCGCCGGCGTTGCCGATCATCGAATCGGGAACGCCCGAAGCACGTGACCTGGCGGGAGAGGTCATCGAGGAGATACCCAATCCCTTCGAGCTTCCGCCGATCGAGGTGGTGGAGTCAGGCACCGACGAAGCGTGGATCGCGCACGGCGAGGAGATCACCGACCTCAACGCCGTGAAACAACTGGCAATGTTGCGCGCACGCGCCGAGACGGCCTACCTCGCCGACAGCTCCTTCCCGCCCAATCCGGAGAGCGAACTGGCCCTGCATCGGTTCGACCTTCGCCTGCGCCAGCTCATCGATTCGGCCGATGGCCTGGGCGAGATCACCTACTTCGTCAACTCGGCCGACAACAGTATGTACTTCCCGCATTGGGGCCTCGGCAGCTGGCTGCCATCAAACCAGTTCGACCAGGGCGAGTTCCATTTCATGCTGCGCCAGGCCGATGGCGACACCCTGGTGTGCGGGAAGCACGTGGACATCGGCCCGGCCTGCCTGCATTTGGGGCAAGAGCTGGGCGCTGGCTTCGCCTGGCTGCAAAACATGGCGCTGCACACGCAGTTCCTGCGTTCGGTGCCGCGCACGCCGCAAATCCTGGGCGAGGGCCCGGGCGGGGCGGTGCAGGGCCTGCGCGGGCGCGGCGACACCGGCTACCTGCAGTTCTGGGTCAGCCGCAACGCACACCCGATCGCCACCCGGATGCCCTGGCTGGGCCTGGGCGTGGGCCTGATGAAGGACGAGCGCGTGCGCGCCAACCGCCTGGTCAGGCGCATGCGCGCCGAAGGTGCCGACAGCGATGGCGGCGACCTGGTGATGGACCTGATCGAACTGGAGGCGGCGCGCATCGAAGCCGACACCACGCCCTATCGTTTCGTCACCGCCTTTACTGCGCGCGGGCTTGGGGAGGCGATGGCGCTCGGGCAGCAGGGCTTTGACCTCAAGGCCCAGGCCATCGCCATCCGCCAGGCGCTCGACGCCTGCCCGAAGGGCCGGCCCGGCCGCGAATGCCGGGAGCGCGAACGTGCGCGCATGAAGGCGCTCGAAGACCAGTTCCGCAACGAGGCGCTCAACTACGGTCGTCGTCACGGGCTGCCGGTCGACGACTGAGCTGGCGGCTTTTCCTTCCACCCCCCCCCGGGAGATTCCCCCATGAAAAAGCGGCTTCCCCTGTTTTTCCTCGCGGGTGCCTGTTTCCTGGCCGCGGCCTCCGGAGCCCAGGCCCAGGCTCTCGATTGCCGCGTCGTCGAAGCCATCGGCAATGCGATGCGCGCCGAAGTGATCGCCGCCATCGACAGCGACATCGCCGGCGACGAGATCGAGATTTCCCGCCGCAAGACGCTCAACCTGCTGGGCGTCGAGGACGTGACGTTCACCGGCTGCAAGCTGCGCGCGAAGGTGCTGGTGGACCTGGAGCGCAAGGTCCGCCGCGATGCCTCGGGCCATGCCTGGGTTACGGGCACGGTGCAGTCCTACGGCCTGAGCCCGCAACCCTGGGTGTGCCTGGACCGCAAACCCAGGGTGGACAAGGTCGAGCTGAAGAACACCGCGAACCTCGGCGAGCGGATCTACGCGCGCATCGCCCGGCGCACGATGGCGCCGGACCGCTGCTTCCCGGTGGGCGTGGCGCCTTCGCCCTGAGCGCGGGGCCTCAGGCGGCCGGCGGCAGGCCGAAGAAGCCCGCGGCGGCGGCGGTGGTCGCCGCCGCGGTGGTTTCCACGCCTTCGCCGCGGTCGCGCGCCAGCTCTTCGACGATGTGCGCCAGGTACATCGGTTCGTTCCGGCGGTGGCTGGGCATCGGGCGCACGGTGCGCGGCAGCAGATAGGGCGCGTCGGTTTCCACCATCAGCCGGTTCGCCGGGATGTCCTTCACGAATTCGCGCAGGTGGCGGCCGCGGCGCTCGTCACAGAGCCAGCCGGTGATGCCGATGTGCCAATCCTGGTCCAGGTAGTCGAAACACTCTTCGCGGCTGCCGGTGAAACAGTGCACGACCACCGACGCCAGCCGGCCTTCGAATTCCTTCATGATGGCCATGAAGTCGCCATGGGCATCGCGCTGGTGCAGGAACAGGGGCAAGCGGGTCTCGGCGGCGAGTTCCAGCTGCCGTTCGAAGGCGAGCCGCTGCGCCGGCCGCGGCGAAAAGTCGCGGTGGTAGTCCAGGCCGCACTCACCGGCCGCCACTACTTCGGGTTCGGCCTGCAGGGCGCGCAGTTCGGCGATGGCCTCGGCCGTGCATTCGACGGCGTGGTGCGGATGCACGCCGGCGGTCGCCCACAACTGTCCGGGGTGCGCGCGGGCAAGCTCCAGCGCCCGCGCCGAACCGGCGCGACTGGCGCCGGTGACCACCATCCGGTTCACGCCGGCGGCACGCGCCCGCGCCAGCACCGTGTCCAGGTCGTGCTCGAAACTCTCGTGGCCCAGGTTGGCGCCGATGTCGATCAGGTCCATGTCGCGGGCCTTTTGGAAAGCCAGTGATTCTACCGGGGTGATGTCAACGCTGCGCCGCCAGCGGCGTTCTCCGGACCATGACCCCGACGCGCCCGATCCTGGTGCTCCTGCTGATGCTGGCCGCCCTGGCCACGCCGGCCCGGCCCCTGCACGACTTTCGCCCAGTCGACGCCGCGCTGGAGCAGCTGGTCAGTGACCACGGCCTGGAAGGTGCCTCGCTGCGGGTTTTCCATGCGGGCCACGAGGTGCACCGCCGCCACCTGGGCGCCTACGATGACCGCACGCGCGTGGCCATTGCTTCGGCCAGCAAATGGCTTTCCGCGCTGACGCTCGCGCGCCTGGTGGAAGCCGGGGTGCTGCGCTGGGACAGCCAGGTCGGCCAGTGGTTTCCGGAAGCGCCGGCGGCGACCCATGCGATTACCCTGGCCCAGCTTTTCTCCCACACCAGCGGCATCGCCGCGGGTGAAGCGGCCTGCCTGTCCAGGCGGAACACCACGCTGCAGGCCTGCGCCGCCGACATCCTGGCGATGCCCCTGGCCTACGCGCCCGGTGCCGGTTTCGCCTATGGCGGCAATTCGATGCAGGTCGCGGGTGCGATGGCCGAACGTGCCACCGGCCGGTCCTGGGACCAGCTCTTCCGGGAACAGCTGGCCGATCCGCTGGGCCTGGCCAGCACCGACTGGAGCGCCGGCCTGGGACTGGACGGCTATGTCGCCAATCCCAATCCGCGGATCGGCGGCGGCGCGCGTTCGACGCTGGACGACTATGCGCGCGTGATCGACATGGTGCTCGCGGGCGGCGAGGTCGCCGGCCAGCGTTTCCTCGATCCGGACACCCTGGCGACGATGGCGTTCGACCGCGCGCGTGGCTTGCCGGTGCTGCACCTGCCCCCCAGCGTCGAAGGCCTGGACTACGGGTATGGCATCGGGCAGTGGGTGGAGGCGCGCGACGCCTTCGGCGCGACGACGCGGGTGTCGAGTCCCGGCGCGTTCGGCTTCACGCCCTGGGTGGACTGGCGCCAGGGCAGCAACGGCATCGTGCTGGTGCACGGCAACGGCGGCGCCATGCGCGAGCAGCTCACCGCGATAGAAATGGCCTGCATCGGTGCGCTGCATCCGCCGGCGCGCCTGCAGCCGGCTCCGCGCCCGCCGGCCGGCGGCCCTGCACCGATGGAACGTCGCGGCGACAGGCTCGACGGCGAGCGGTCCGCTCACTAGCCTAGGGCGGTGAACGCCGCCAGCGAGCAAAGTTTCCCCATCACCGAGCTGCTGCCGGCCATCTGCGGCCAGCTCGCGGCGCATCCGCGCCTGGTGCTCGAAGCGCCGCCCGGCGCCGGCAAGACCACCCAGGTGCCCCTGGCCTTGCTGGACGCGCCCTGGCGCGGTGATGGCCGGATCCTGATGCTGGAGCCGCGACGGGTCGCGGCGCGGGCGGCCGCGGGCTTCATGGCCCGGCAGCTGGGCGAGGCACCGGGCGGGACGGTGGGCTACCGCATCCGTTTCGAATCGAAGGTATCGGCGCGCACGCGCATCGAGGTCGTCACCGAAGGCATCCTGACGCGGATGATCCAGGACGACCCGACCCTGGAAGGCGTGGCCGCGGTCGTGTTCGACGAATTCCACGAACGCCATCTCGCCGGCGACCTGGGCCTGGCGCTGGCGCTGGACGTGCAGTCGGAACTGAGGCCGGACCTGCGCATCGTGGTCATGTCGGCCACGCTCGACGGCGAAGCACTGGCGGCTTTCCTTGATGCGCCGCGCCTGGCCAGCGCAGGACGCAGCTTCCCGGTGACGGTCGCGCACTTCCCGGCGCGTCGCGACGAAGCCTGGCTGCCCCAGCTGCGGCGCTGCGTGTCCGACGCGCTGGCGCAGCACCCGGGCGACCTGCTGGTCTTCCTGCCGGGACAGCGGGAAATCGGCCAGGCCGAGGCGGCGCTGTCGCCGCTGCCGGACGTTCCGGTCGTGCCGCTGCACGGCGATCTGTCGCTCGACCAGCAGTCCGCCGCGCTTTCACCCGATCCGCAGGGTCGGCGCCGCATCATCCTGGCCACCAACGTCGCCGAAAGCTCGGTCACCTTGCCCGGCGTGCGCGTGGTGATCGACCTGGGCCAGGCGCGCGAACCGCGCTACGACCCGAACTCGGGTTTTTCCCGCCTCGAGACCGTGCCCATCTCGCAGGCATCGGCCGACCAGCGCGCCGGTCGCGCCGGCCGCGTCGCCGAAGGCTGGGCGTATCGTCTCTGGCCGCAGTCGCAGCGGCTGGAGCCGATGCGTACCCCGGAAATCGCCCAGGTCGAACTGGCCGGGCTGGCGCTGGAAATGGCGGCCTGGGGCAGCGATGCCCTGCGCTTCCCGGATCGTCCGCCCCCGGGTGCGCTTTCCGCGGCGCGCGAACTGCTGCAGCGGCTCGGCGCCCTGGACGACGGCGCCCGCATCACTGCCTTTGGCCGGCGGCTGCTGGCGCTGGGAACGCATCCACGCCTGGCGGCGATGCTGCTGGCCGCCGGTACGCCGGAAGACACCGCGCTGGCCTGCGACCTCGCCGCCCTGGTCGAGGCCCGGGATCCGCTGCGCGAACGAAGCGACGCCCTGGCCGCGCGCTGGCAGGCACTGGCCGCGCTCCGCGCGGGGCGGGCGCCGGGCCAGGCCCACCGCGGCGCGCTCGCCGCCATCGATGCGGCCTCGCGGCAGTGGCGTCGCCGGCTGCTGGCGCACGCCTACCCGGACCGCATCGCCCGCCAGCACCCCGCTGATCCGCGCCGTTACCAGTTGGCCAACGGCCGCATGGCGCGCCTGTTCGACGACAGCGACGTGTTCGGCGAACCCTGGCTGGTGGCCAGCGAACTGCGCTTCGACGCCCGTGATTCCCTGGTCCTGCGCGCGGCGCCGGTGGACGAAACCCGGCTCCGGCGCGATTTCCCGGACCGGTTCTTCGAGGGCGACGTGGTGCGCTGGGATGCCGATGCCCGCGCCCTGGTCGAAGAACTGGAACGGGTCTCGCCCGAGTTCAAG
>CAXAYM010000116.1:0-6848 GCA_963973175.1 uncultured Arenimonas sp. | reverse complement strand
GAGAGGCGGTCGAAGGGTGTGACCAGGGCCAGCCGAACGACCGGCCGGGCACCCGCCAGTTGTGCGGCCACGCCGCTGCCCAAGCTGCGTCCCACCACCGCCACGTCGCCCTCGGGGTGCCGGGTGCGCACCTCGTCGTAAAGAGCCAACGCGTCGCCAGTGAGCGCGGCTTCCGACGGCGTGCCGTCGCTGGCGCCGTAGCCGCGGTAGGCCAGCACGTAGATGCTCCGCCCGGGGAACCACGCCGCCAGCTCCCGGGCGCTGTGCTGCACGGATTCGGCGTTGCCACCAAAGTAGAGCAGTGCGTCGTCCCGCCCCGGGTTGTGATGCCAGCCGCGAAGCACCAGGCCATCGCGTTCAAGCGCGAAGTTGGTGTCGGCGGCGGCGACGCGGGTGACCTGCGGGTAGTAGACCAGGCTGTCCTGGCGCAGGTACATCAGGCCGCAGATCGCGAGATAGCCCAGGGAGAGCAGCGCCAGCAGCGTCAGCGCTCCCCGGGCAAGCATCCGCAGCACCGATCAGGCCTCCGCCGGATCTTCCTTGTAGGCATCCACCGGGATGCAGGCGCACATCACGTTCTTGTCGCCGTAGACGTTGTCCACGCGCGCCACCGGCGGCCAGTACTTCTGCTGGCGCAGGCTGGCCAGCGGGAAGGCAGCCAGTTCACGCGGGTAGGCGTGGGTCCACTCGCTGGCCGTCACCGCGGTCGCGGTGTGCGGGGCATTGCGCAGCGGGTTGTCCTCGCGGTCGAGCTTGCCCTCTTCGACGGCGCGGATTTCGTCGCGGATCTGGATCATCGCGTCGATGAAGCGGTCGAGTTCGTGCAGGGACTCGCTTTCGGTCGGCTCGACCATCAGCGTGCCGGCCACCGGGAAGCTGAGCGTCGGTGCATGGAAACCGAAGTCGATCAGCCGCTTGGCCACGTCCTCGGCGCTGATGCCGGTGCTGTCCTTGAGCGGGCGCAGGTCCAGGATGCACTCGTGCGCCACCAGGCCATTGCGGCCGGTGTAGAGCGTCTTGTAGTGCGGCGCCAGGCGGCGGGCGATGTAGTTGGCGTTGAGCAGGGCGACCTGGGTGGCCTTGCGCAGGCCGTGGGCGCCCATCAGCGTGATGTACATCCAGCTGATCGGCAGGATCGAGGCGCTGCCGAAGGTGGCCGCGCTGACCATGCCGACGTCGCCGCGGCCGCCCAGGGCCTTGGGCAGGAAAGGCGCCAGGTGCGCCTTCACCGCGCAGGGGCCGACGCCGGGGCCGCCGCCGCCGTGCGGGATGCAGAAGGTCTTGTGCAGGTTCAGGTGGCTGACGTCCGAGCCCCACTTGCCGGGCTTGGCCAGGCCGACCAGGGCGTTCATGTTGGCGCCGTCGGTGTAGACCTGGCCGCCGTGCTGGTGCACGACGTCGCAGATCTCGACCACGTCTTCCTCGAACACGCCATGCGTGGACGGATAGGTGATCATCAGTGCCGCCAGGCGGTCTGAGTACTTCTCGGCGTTGCGGCGGATGTCGGCGAGGTCGACGTTGCCGTTGGCATCGCACTTGGTGACGACCACGGTCATGCCGCACATCTGCGCTGAGGCCGGGTTGGTGCCATGCGCCGATTCCGGGATCAGGCAGATGTCGCGCTGCGGCTGGCCATTGGCCCGGTGGTAGGCGCGGATCGCCAGCAGGCCGGCGTATTCGCCCTGGGCGCCGGAGTTGGGCTGCAGGCTGACGGCGTCGTAGCCGGTGCACTCGACCAGCATGGCCTCGAGCGTATCCACCAGCTCGCGGTAGCCCGCGGTCTGGTCGGCCGGCGCCAGCGGATGGATGTTGGCGAACTCCGGCCAGGTCACCGGGATCATCTCGGCGGTGCCGTTGAGCTTCATCGTGCAGCTGCCCAGCGGGATCATGGTGCGATCCATCGCCAGGTCCTTGTCGGCGAGCGAGCGCATGTAACGCAGCAGCTCGTGTTCGCTGTGGTGGGTGTTGAACACCGGGTGCTGCATGAAATCGGATTCGCGGCGCAGTCCGGCCGGCAGCGCTTCGGCGGTGGCGGCATCGAGTTCGTCGATGTTCTCGATGCGGGCGCCGAACAGCTTCGCCAGCGCCAGCACGTCTTCGCGGTTGCTGGTTTCGTCCAGGCTGATCGCCAGGCTGCGACCGTCGATGCGGCGCAGGTTGATGCGCGCGGCGGCGGCGCGGGCGTGCACGGCGTCGGCATCGACGCCGGTGATGTGCAGGGTGTCAAAGAACCCGGTACCCACCTCGACGTCGGCCTTGCGCAGCGCCGTTGCCAGCAGCGCGGCCAGGCGGTGCACGCGGTTGGCGATGCGGCGGATGCCCTCGGGGCCGTGGTAGACGGCGTACATGGACGCCATCACCGCCAGCAGCACCTGGGCGGTGCAGATGTTGGACGTAGCCTTCTCGCGACGGATGTGCTGCTCGCGGGTCTGCAGGGTGAGGCGGTAGGCGGCCTTGCCTTCGGCGTCGATCGACACACCGATCAGGCGGCCCGGCATCGAGCGTTTGAAGGCGTCGCGGCAGGCCATGAAGGCCGCGTGCGGTCCGCCGAACCCAAAGGGAACGCCGAAGCGCTGGGTATTGCCGACCACGATGTCGGCGCCCCATTCGCCCGGCGGCGTGAGCAGGGCGAGGGCGAGCAGGTCCGTCGCCACGCAGACCAGGCCGCCGCGCGCGTGCACGGCGTCGGCGAGGGCGCGGTAGTCGTTGGCGTGGCCGAAGGTGTCCGGGTACTGCAGCAGCACGCCGAAGGCTTCGACGCCGGCCAGGTCGGCGTCGGCGGCGACGGCCAGTTCGATGCCCATCGGCTCGGCGCGCGTGCGCAGCACTTCCAGGGTCTGCGGGTGCACGCCTTGTGAGACGGCGAACACGTTCGACTTCGACTTGCCCGAACGCTTGGCCAAGGTCATGGCCTCGGCCGCGGCGGTCGCCTCGTCGAGCAGGGAGGCGTTGGCGATCTCCATGCCGGTGAGGTCGGCGCACATGGTCTGGAAGTTGATCAGCGCTTCCATGCGGCCCTGGGAGATTTCGGCCTGGTAGGGCGTGTAGGCGGTGTACCAGGCGGGGTTTTCCAGGATGTTGCGCAGGATGACGTTCGGCGTGTGCGTGCCGTAATAGCCCTGGCCGATGAAGCTGCGGAAGACCTGGTTGCGGCTGGCGACGGCCCGGATCTTGGCGATTGCCTCGACTTCGGAGATCGCTTCGGGAAGCGCCAGCGGCGACGCCGACTTGATGCTGCCGGGCACGATGGCGTCGGTCAGCGATTCAAGCGAATCGTGGCCGACGGTGCGCAGCATGTGCGCGATCTCGGCGTCGTTGGGGCCGATGTGGCGTTCGAGGAAGGCGTCGTGGTGCTCGAGCTGGCGCAGGCTGTCGCGATTCATGGTCGATCCGGACAAGGGAAGGGGCCGTGCATGCCGCACGGGGCGCCCCTCTGTCCTTTTGCCTGAGAGTTTTGGCCGGCATCTGCATGCGGCCATGCCCCTTCGGCGCCGGCTGGTTCCGGTCTCTCCAGAGTCGCTCGCGCGGTTGCGGTTCCGGGTCCTGAGCGATTACGGGCGTTACGCCTTCGGCGCTGGCCGCAGCCAGCCTCTCCCGCTCCGCGCATCGAGCCCCGCCATTCTACCCGACGGCGGTGAAGGTGGGGAAAACCGGGTCACGCGGGCCTTCCCGGTGCCCCGGGCCCGGCCTCAGCCGCGTTCCCGTGGGATTTCAGCGCCGGGACCGGCGTTCCCGCAGGCGTTCGTCCATCAGGGCAGTGGCCAGGGCCCCGCAGAAGAAGACCAGGGCGGCGTAGTAAATCCACACGAGCAGCAGCACCAGGGTCCCGAACGAGCCGTAGGCACTGCCCGGGGCGGCTTCGGCCAGGTACAGGCCGATGGCCCAGCGGCCCAGCACGAACAGCCCGGCCGTGATCGCACCGCCTATGAAGGCGCGCCGCCAGGGCACCGGACGGTCGGGGAGGAAGCGATAAAGCAGGGCGAAGACCACCAGATACATCAGCAGGGTGACCACGTTGCCCAGCAGCGGCAGCAGTGAGGGCGCGTGCGCCAGCACCACTTGCAGCGCCGTGGTCAGCAGCATGGACACCAGCAGCAGGAAACCCAGTGCGAAGACCACCCCGAAGGAAAAAACCCGCTTGCGCAGCCACGGCATCAGGCCAATGGGCAGGTCCGTGGCGTCGGTGCTGAAGATCCGGTTGAGCGTCGCCTGCAGCCGTGCGAAGACCGCCGTCGCGCCGACGAACAGGAGAAGCGTGCTCCACCAGCCGGCCAGCGAGCCAATGTCGGGCCGGTCCTCGGCATTCTCGATCACGGTCCACGCCACGTCGCGGGCGTTGTCGCCGACGAACACACCGATCTGCTCCATCAGCGCGCCCTGGGCGGCCGGATACAGCGACGCGGTGAGCCAGAGCACCAGCACCAGCAACGGCGCCAGCGAAAGCATCGTGAAGAACGAGAGCGAGGCGGCGTGGGTCAGCAGGTCGATTTCGATGAATCGACGCAGGGCTTCGGCAGGGAGGCTGTCGCGCAGCTTGTCGGCCAGGGCGGCAAGGCCTTCACGCAGGCTGCCGCGACGACGTTCGGAAGCAGGGGGTGTCTGGTCCGGGTGCATGGCCGTCATTATGACGGCCATGGGCCCCGCGGTCCCGTCTTACTGGCCGCCTGTTACCTGGCTGGTCAGGTCGCCTTTCTCGCGATCGCCTTCCGGCAGTTCGCCGTGCACCAGGAACCAGGTGTTCTCGGCGATGTTGGTGGCATGGTCGCCGATGCGTTCGATGTTCTTGGCGATGAACAGCAGGTGGGTGCAGGCGGTGATCTGGCGCGGATCCTCGGCCATGTAGGTCAGCAGCTCGCGGAACAGGCCGGTGTATTCGGCGTCGATCTCGACGTCGCGGCCGCGCACGGCCAGCGCGCGGTCGGCGTCGCGCTCGCGATAGGCGTCCAGCGCCTCGTTCACCAGGGCGCTGGCCAGCTTGGCCAGGGCCGGCAGGCCGCGGGCGGCGGAGACCGGCGCGGTCTGGTTGAGCACCATCGAGCGCTTGGCGACATTGGCCGCGTAGTCGCCGATGCGCTCGATGTCCGAAGAGATGCGCAGCGCGGCGTAGACCTCGCGCAGGTCGCGCGCCATCGGCTGGCGAAGCGCCAGCAGGCGGAGCACGTCATGGCTGACTTCGTGCTCGAGGGCGTCGATGGCCTCGTCGTTGGCCACCACGCGCATCGCGGCCTGGGAGTCGCGGCGCTGCAGCACGTCGATGGCCGCGTCGAGCTGGGCGACCGCGATCTGGCCCATGCGGATGATTTCGCCGTCGAGGCGCTTGAGCTCGTCGTCGTAGCTCTTGACGATGTGGTCGTGGGAATGGGGCATGGTGGCGGGTCCTCAGCCGAATCGGCCGGTGATGTAGTCTTCGGTCTGCTGCTTGGTGGGCTTGGTAAAGATGGTGGTGGTCGGCCCATGTTCGACCAGCTCGCCCAGGTACATGAAGGCGGTGAAGTCCGAACAGCGCGCCGCCTGCTGCATGTTGTGGGTGACGATCAGGATGGTGAACTGCTGCTTGAGCTCGGCGAAGAGCTGCTCGATCTTGCCGGTGGCGATCGGGTCGAGCGCCGAGGTCGGTTCGTCGAACAGGATCACCTGCGGCTTCAGGGCCACCGCGCGCGCGATGCACAGGCGCTGTTGCTGGCCGCCGGACAGGCCCAGCGCGGTCTGCTTGAGCTTGTCCTTCACCTCGTCCCACAGCGCCGCCTGGCGAAGGGCTTCCTCGACCCGGTCGGCCATGTCGGACTTCGACAGCTTCTCGTAGTGGCCAATGCCGTAGGCGATGTTGTCGTGGATGGACATCGGGAAGGGTACCGGCTTCTGGAAGACCATGCCGATCTTGCTGCGCAGCTTGTTGAGCGGGTACTTCGGATCCAGCACGTCCTCGCCGTCGAGGATGACCTGGCCGCTGGCGCTCTGCCCCGGGTAGATGGAATAGATGCGGTTGAAAACGCGCAGCAGCGTCGACTTGCCGCAGCCCGAGGGACCGATCAGCGCGGTCACCTTGTTCTTGGGCACCTCAAGGTTGATGTCCTTGAGCGCGGTGAAGTCGCCGTAGTGGAAGGCGAGGTCGCGCGCGGCCAGCTTGACCTCGGACGGCGAGGCGTCGGCGGAGGCGTTCGGCACGGCGGTGGCGAAGGTGATCGGGGCGTTAGTCATGTTGGGTCTTGTTTCGCAGGAGGAGGAAACGCGCGAGCAGGGACACCGTCAGCACGAACAGCGTGATCAGGAAGGCGCCGGCCCAGGCCAGCTGGTTCCAGTATTCGAAGGGGCTCATCGCGAACTGGAAGATGGTCACCGGCAGGTTGGGCATGGCGCTGCCCAGGTCGGTGTTCCAGTACTGGTTGTTGAAGGCGGTGAACAGCAGCGGCGCGGTTTCGCCGGAGATGCGCGCCAGCGCCAGCAGCACGCCGGTGATGATTCCCGGAAGCGCGGCGCGATACAGGATCTGCGTGGTCACCTTCCACTGCGGGATGCCCAGCGACAGCGCCGCCTCGCGCATCTGGCTGGGCACCAGGCGCAGCATCTCGTCGGTGGTGCGCACCACCACCGGCAGCACGATGAAGGCCAGGGCGACCGCGCCGGCCCAGCCAGAGAAGCTGCCCGTCGTACGCACCACCAGCGTGTAGATGAACAGGCCCAGCACGATCGAGGGCGCCGACAGCAGGATGTCGTTGACGAAGCGGATCACCTCGCCGATCTTCCGCGACCGGGCGTATTCGGACAGGTAGGTGCCGGCCGCGATGCCGACCGGCGCGCCCATCAGCACGGCCAGCGCGCTCAGCATCAGCGAGCCGACGATGGCGTTC